>NZ_JAAGPH010000120.1:0-25481 GCF_017104705.1 Burkholderia sp. Se-20373
ACGACCGGCGCCGCCGGCCGCCACGCGAAGGCCGGCAAGGGCGCGGCGCCGCAGACGGCCGCGCCGGCGGAAGCCGGTGCGACCGCGCTGTACGAAAACCTGACGACGTGGAATTTCGGCAAGCTGCCCGAACTGCTGGAGATCCGCCGGCGCGGCCAGACGCTGTACGGCTACCCGGCGCTCGTCGATCGCGGCACGCATTGCGATGTCGAGGTGTTCGATTCGCCGGAGGAGGCCGCGCGCATCCACCGCGCCGGCCTGCGGCGTCTGTTCGCGCTGCAGCTGAAGGAGCCGATCAAGTTCCTCGAGAAGAACCTGCCGGGCCTGCGCGAGATGGCGATGCAGTACATGTCGCTCGGCACGCAGGACGAGCTGCGCGACCAGCTGATCGACACGGCGCTCGACCGCGCGTGCCTGCAGGACCCGCTGCCCGACGACGACGCGAGCTTCCACGCGCGCCGCGACGAGGGCCGGAGCCGCCTGAACCTGCTCGCGCAGGAAATCGCGCGGCTGGTCGGGCAGATCCTGGCCGAATACGCGGGGCTCGTGAAGAAGCTCGCGCAGGCGAAGCCGTTCGCGCAGGCGCATGCGGACCTGCAGCAGCAGCTCGCCGCGCTGGTCGGCAAGCGCTTCGTGATCGATACGCCGTACGCGCAACTCGCGCACTTCCCGCGCTACCTGAAGGGCATCGCGCTGCGGATCGACAAGTTGAAGGCCGACCCGGCGCGCGACGCGAAGCAGTCGGCCGACCTGTTGCCGCTTGTCCAGCAGTACCAGCGCGCGGTGTCGCAGCGCGGCGGCGTCGCCGATGCGCGGCTCGCGGAATTCCGCTGGCTGCTCGAGGAACTGCGGATTTCGCTGTTCGCGCAGGAACTGCGCACGCCGATGCCTGTCTCTGTCAAGCGTCTGCACAAGGTCTGGGAGTCGATGCAGCGCTAGCGCAACATCGGTTTCCCGGGCCGGCACCGGCGGCCGGCCCCGGCCGGCCGCGCGGCGCCTGCCGCGCCGGCCGACCAGGCCGCCGCGGCGTGCGTCGAAGTGGCGCAATGCCGGCTTCGGTCAACCGGCCGGCCCGGTTGAACGTTTTACAATGACGGTTGTTCCTCGACGTGAGTCTTCATGCGCACTTTCCTTTCCCTCGGCCGCACACTCGCGCTGGCCGCCGCCGTGCTGGCGCCCGCCGCACACGCGAATAACGTGATCATCCTCAATTCGGCTGAAGCGACGCTGTCCCTGATTGACCAGCAGACCCGAGAAGTCGTCAGCACGATGCCGACCGGCAAGGAACCACACCACCTGATGGCGACGCCCGACAATTCGTCGCTGATCGTTGCAAATTCGGTCTCGAACAGCCTGATGTTCCTCGATCCGAAGACGGGCAAGCTGCAGCGCACCGTCGAAGGGATCGACGATCCGTACCAGCTCGGCTTCTCGCCCGACCGCAAGTGGTTCGCGGCCGCCGGCCTGCGCCTCGACCGCGTCGACATCTACGGCTACGACGGCCGCGACCTGAAGCTCGTGAAGCGCGTGCCGCTCGAGGTGATGCCGAGCCACCTCGCGTTCACGAAGGACAGCAAGACGCTGCTCGTGTCGCTGCAGGTTTCCGGCGAGATCGCGGCGATCGACCTGCCGACGCAGACGGTCAAGTGGAAGATGAAGGTCGGCAAGGTGCCGGCCGGCCTGTGGCTCACGCCGGACGACAAGTACCTGCTCGTCGGGATGACCGGCGCCGATTACGTCGCGGTGGTCGACTGGCGCAACCAGAAGGTCGTCAAGCAGATCTACACGGGCAAGGGTGCGCACAACTTCCGCTCGCTCGCCGACGGCACGCACGTCGCGGTCACGAACCGCGTCGCGAACACGATCAGCATCATCGACGAGAACACGCTCACCAACGTCGGCGACATCACCGGCCTGCTGCCGGGCCCGGACGACATGGAGCTGTCCGCCGACAAGAAGACGCTGTGGGTGACGTTCCGCTTCGCGAAGAAGGTCGGGATCATCGACCTGGCGTCGCGCAAGCTGGTGCAGACGATCGCCGTCGGCCGCTCGCCGCACGGCATCTATTTCTACGACCGCGCGCCGTGGCGCGCCGCGAACGGCGCGTGACGGGCGGGGGAGAACGATGCTGCACCTGATCGATGCATTCGTCTCGGACATCCAGACCTGGCTGTACGTCGACGTCGTGCAGCCGCTCCTCTTCAAGTTCAACCTGATGGACTATGACGAGGACACCTACGACGCGCTGTACTGGGTGATCGTCGGGGCGCTGCAGATGGTGCTGATGTTCGTGCTGCTGCGCCCGCTCGAGGCGCTGCTGCCCGTCGAACGCTGGACGAACCGCCGGGCCGTGCGGGTCGACGTGATCTACACGGCGATCGCGAAGCTCGGCATCTACTCGCTGTTCTTCTTCTTCGCGCTGCAGCCGCTGTTCGACAACTTCCAGGCGTGGCTGCGCCTGCACGGCGTCGCGAACCTCAACCTCGACTACCTGTGGCCGGGCGTGACCTCGAAGCCGATCGTCACGTTCGCGATCTATCTCGTCGTGCTCGATTTCGCCGGCTACTGGTATCACCGCTGGCAGCACAAGTTCGGCATCTGGTGGGAGCTGCACGCGGTGCATCACAGCCAGCGCCAGATGTCGCTGTGGTGCGATGACCGCAACCACGTACTCGACGATGTGATCCAGTCGTGCTTCTTCGCGGCGATCGCGCTCGTGATCGGCGTGACACCGTCGCAGTTCGTCGTGCTGACCGCGTTCACGAACTTCATGCAGAGCATTCAGCACACGAATGCGCGGCTGCCGTTCGGCTGGCTCGGCGAGCGCCTGCTCGTGAGCCCGATCTTCCATCGCCGCCACCACGCGGTCGGCTACGGCCACGAAGGCACGAAGTACGGCTGCAACTTCGGCGTGCTGTTTCCGTGGTGGGACATGATGTTCGGCACCGCGTCGTGGAACCGCACGGTCGAGCCGACCGGGATCCGCGACCAGGTCGAGGGCGTGTCCTACGGCGAAGGCTTCTGGGCGCAGCACGGCCTCGCGTTCGTGCGGATCTTCCGGCGCCTGTTCCCCGCCAAGCGCGGCGCGGCATCGGCCTGATCCGGCCATTCCCACGTTGAGCGGCTCTCCCACGCGGCCCGCATGTGCTTTGGCGCATGCGGGCCGCGTGGTTTATCCTTTCCCCGTTTTTCTCCGTCGATACAGGCTCGCATGAACGACTTGCTGCGTTCCTTCGTCCGCGCATTGGCGAGCGCACTGCATCCGCGCATGCTGTGGCTCACCCTGATGCCGTTTCTCGTCTCGGCCGTCCTGTGGGGCGTCGTGCTGTGGTTCTCGTGGCAGTCGCTGCTGGACCTCGCACGCGGCGCGCTCGACGGCTTCGTGCTGACGGCCATGCTGTACCGTGCGTTCGACGCGATCGGCATGTCGCAGCTGCATGCCGTCGTCGCGCCGTTCGTGGTCGTGTCGCTCGCGATTCCGCTGATCGTGCTGACCGTGCTGCTGCTGATCGCGACGATTTCGATGCCGGTCGTGATCAAGCACCTGGCGAACCGGCAATTCGCGGCGCTCGAGGCGAAGCGGGGCGGCACCTTCTTCGGCAGCGTGTTCAATTCGCTGTGGGCGGCACTGGCCGGCGTCGTCGTGCTGGTCGTCACGATCCCGCTGTGGCTGATTCCGCCGTTCTTCGCGCTGCTGCCACCGGTGATCTGGGGCTGGCTCACCTACCGCGTGATGACCTACGACGCGCTCGCGCTGCACGCGAGCCGCGACGAGCGCCGGGCGCTCGTGCGGCAGCACCGCTGGCCGCTGATCGGCATCGGCGTCGCGACCGGGCTGCTCGGCACCGTGCCGACCTTCGTGTGGGTATCGTCGGTCTGGATGATGGTGCTGTTCCCGTTCGTCGCGGCGGCCATGATCTGGGTTTACGCTTTCATCCTCGTCTTCTCGGCGCTGTGGTTCGGGCACTATTGCCTGCGCGCGCTGGAGGACCTGCGTGCGAGTTCGCGCGCCACCGCAATCGACATGGGGCAGGCATGAGCATCGGCATCATCATCATCGGCGACGAAATCCTTTCGGGCCGCCGGCAGGACAAGCATCTGGCGAAGGTCATCGAGCTGCTCGGCGCGCGCGGCCTCACGCTCGACTGGGCCGAATACGTCGGCGACGATCCGGCGCGCATCACGGAGACCCTCGCCCGCGCGATCGCGTCGGGCGACATCGTGTTCTCGACGGGCGGCATCGGCGCGACGCCGGACGACCACACGCGCCAGTGCGCGGCCGCCGCGCTCGGCGTGCCGCTCGAGCTGCATCCGGAAGCGAAGGTGCTGATTTCCGAGCGGATCCGCGAAACGCATACCGATCCGGCCACGCCGGTCGATTTCGAGTCGCCGGAGAACCAGCACCGCTTCAACATGGGCGTGTTCCCGATGGGGGCGACGATCATCCCGAACGGCTACAACCGGATTCCCGGCTTCTCGGTCGGCGACCTGCACTTCGTGCCGGGCTTCCCGGTGATGGCGTGGCCGATGATCGAATGGGTGCTCGACACGAAGTACGCGCACCTGCATCACGCGACGCCGCACGCGGAGCGCTCGCTGTACGTGTTCGAACTGCCGGAATCGACGCTCACGCCGCTGATGGAGCGCATCGAGCGCGATTTCCCGGGCGTGCGCGTGTTCAGCCTGCCGAGCGTCGGCGATGCGGAGCGCGGCGGGATCTACGCGCGCCGTCACATCGACCTTGGCGTGAAGGGCGAGCCGGAAGCGGTCGCGGCCGCGTACGTGAAGCTGCGCGAAGGCGTGCACCTGCTCGGCGGCGACGTCGTCGAACCCGATACGCCGCGCGCCTGAGCGGCCCCTCGATCAGCCGCGCAAAAACCACGGGCCGCGCAATGCGGCCCGTCATCGGCATGTCATCGCCCGGCTCGACGATGGGGTCGTCGCAACCGGCCGGAGCGGCGTGCCGTCAGGCGCCGATCCACGGCAGTTTCCGGAAGCACCAGCCTTCGACCGTCTTGCGGTGGCCTTCGGCGTCCTTCGCGCCCTCGAAGCCTTCGAGCAGGTCGAACGCCTTCGTGAAGCCGGCCTGCGTGGAAGCGACCGCGGCGAGCTTCGAGCGCGCGGCGCTGCGGCACAGGAACAGGATGGGCGTGTCGGCCGGGAGGGCCGCCTTCAGCTCGTTGACGAATTCGGCGTTCGGCACGCCGCCCGGGTAGCGCGTCCATTCGAGGTGCAGGTACTGGCCGTCGCCGACCAGCGGGCGGCCGATCCAGTCGAGTTCGGCGCGGGTGCGCACGTCGACGAGGCGCGCCGACGGATCGAGCTGCAGCAGTTCGAAGGCCTCGGCCGGCAGCAGCGCCCCGGCGTAGTTGAGCGCGGCTTGTGCGCGGCGTTCGTCGGCCTTCGCATAAAGCTGGTCGAGCGTACTCATGGCAGGGAGTCTCCTATCGGTCAAACGAACATTCTAGCGCGGCGCCGCGGCACGGATGTCCGCGTGGGGGACGGTGCGCGGCCCCACACGCGTTCACCAAAAAAGTGCAGAATGACGCGCATGCACCAAGATGATTCCGCGGGAGGGGCGTGCTGCGACGATTGCACCATTGCAGTGCTTTCGGTTGGCGGGCGGTGCGCAGCGGAGCCCCGGAATTGCGCAGCACAGCCCCGTCGCGACGAGCGCCTGCGCGATTCGCGCCAATCTCGCGCATAGGTGGCACGGAAGCTGCTTTATAGAATTCGGTCGAATCGGGGCGCGCTGCGCCAAAGCAAGACCCCGGTCAGCTCGATAAACGAGGCGGTTCCCAGTCCGCCGGAATTGTTCAATCAGGAGAAGAGGTTATGAGTAAAACCGTCGCCGACGTCATGCAGCTCGTGAAGGACGAGGACGTCAAGTTTGTCGATTTCCGCTTCACGGACACGCGCGGCAAGGAACAGCACGTGTCGGTGCCGGTTTCGGCGTTCGACGAAGACAAGTTCGAAAGCGGCCATGCATTCGACGGCTCGTCGATCGCGGGCTGGAAGGGCATCGAGGCGTCGGACATGCTGCTCATGCCGGACCCGACCGCTGCCTTCATCGACCCGTTCTATGAAGAGTCGACCCTGGTGCTGACCTGCGACGTGGTCGAGCCGGCCGACGGCAAGGGCTACGAGCGCGATCCGCGTTCGCTCGCGAAGCGCGCGGAAGCGTATCTGAAGAGCACGGGCATCGGCGACACGGCCTACTTCGGTCCGGAACCGGAATTCTTCATTTTCGACTCGGTCCAGTGGAACACGGACATGTCGGGCTGCTTCGTGAAGATCAACTCGGAAGAAGCACCGTGGTCGGCCGGCAAGGAATTCGAAGGCGGCAACACGGGCCACCGTCCGGGCACGAAGGGCGGCTACTTCCCGGTCGCGCCGGTCGACACGTTCCAGGACATGCGTTCGGAAATGTGCCTGCTGCTCGAACAGCTCGGCATCCCGGTCGAAGTGCACCACCACGAAGTGGCGGGCCAGGGCCAGAACGAAATCGGCACGAAGTTCTCGACGCTGGTTCAGCGCGCCGACTGGACGCAATGGTCGAAGTACATCATCCATAACGTCGCGCATTCGTACGGCAAGACGGCAACCTTCATGCCGAAGCCGGTCGTCGGCGACAACGGTTCGGGCATGCACGTTCACCAGTCGATCTGGAAGGACGGCCAGAACCTGTTCGCGGGCAACGGCTACGCCGGCCTGTCGGAACTGGCGCTGTTCTACATCGGCGGCATCATCAAGCACGCCCGTGCACTGAACGCGATCACGAACCCGACGACGAACTCGTACAAGCGTCTGGTCCCGCACTTCGAAGCACCGGTCAAGCTCGCCTACTCGGCACGCAACCGTTCGGCATCGATCCGCATTCCGCACGTGTCGAACCCGAAGGGCCGCCGTATCGAAACGCGCTTCCCGGATCCGATGGCGAACCCGTACCTGTTGTTCTCGGCGCTGATGATGGCCGGCCTCGACGGGATCCAGAACAAGATCCATCCGGGCGAAGCCGCGGACAAGAACCTGTACGACCTGCCGCCGGAAGAGGATGCAAAGATCCCGACCGTCTGCGCGGGCCTCGACCAGGCAATCGAAGCGCTCGACAAGGATCGCGAGTTCCTGACCCGTGGCGGCGTGTTCACGGACGGCATGCTCGACGCGTACCTCGCGCTGAAGGAGCAGGAGCTGGCGAAGTTCCGCATGACGACGCACCCGATCGAGTTCGAGATGTACTACTCGCTCTAATCGGCGATGGCGCTTCGATTCAGCGCCGTCATGCCGGTTCGTTCCCGTCGCGCGGCCTGCGGCGGGAACGGCGGAGTCTGAAAGGGGCGGCGTCGAGCCGTCCCTTTTTTGTTCCGGTGATTTTCCTTTTCTGGCCCGTTGAGGCGCGACAAGCACGCAGATGGTTCTGAAGAATCTGATCAAGGCGAAAACGGGGCAGCCCGAGCGACTGACGGACGACGAGCGGCTCGCACGCTCGGGCCTGCTGGCGGGGCTGGAAGCGCTGCCGACGGTCGTGATCGTGCTCGACCGCAAGACGCTGCGGATCGCGTTTGCGAACCCGTCCGCGGAGGCGATGCTCGACATCTCGCGCCGGCAGCTCGCGCAGCGGCCGTGGGGCGAGATTTTCCCGAACGCGAACGAGCTGGCATCGACGATCACCGCGATCGGCGAGGAACGCTTTCACGCGACGCACCTCGATACCGTGCTCGACCGGCCCGGCCGCGAACCGCTGCATGTGCACGCGATCGTCGGCTTTCTCGAGACCGCGCCCGATTTCGTGCTCGTCGAGCTGTTCGAGAACGAGCGGCAGTCGCGCACCGATCGCGAGGAGCGCATCCACGACCTGACCGCGGTCAACAAGCAGTTGATCCGCAACCTCGCGCACGAGATCAAGAATCCGCTCGGCGGCATTCGCGGCGCGGCCCAGCTGCTCGAATTCGAGCTCGGCGAGCGCGAGCGCGGCGAGTTGCGCGAATACACGCAGGTCATCATCAAGGAGTCCGATCGCCTGCAGACGCTCGTCGACCGGTTGCTGGAGCCGCACCGGCACCCGCACATCGTCGGCGACGTGAACATTCATGAAGTATGCGAACGCGTGCGCGCGGTGATGCTCGCGGAATTCCCGCGCGGGCTCACGATCGAGCGCGACTACGACGTGAGCGTGCCGGACCTGCGCGGCGACAAGGAGCAACTGATCCAGGCGCTGCTCAACATCGTGCGCAACGCGGCGCAGGCGCTGCGCGAACGCATCGCGCAGGGCGACGCGAAGATCGAGCTGCGCACGCGCATTGCGCGCAAGGTGACGATCGCGAAGCGCCTGTACCGGCTGGCACTGGACTTGCACGTGATCGACAACGGGCCCGGCATTCCGGAGGAAATCCGCGACCGGATCTTCTACCCGCTCGTGTCCGGGCGCGACGACGGCAGCGGCCTGGGCCTCACGCTCGCGCAGACGTTCGTGCAGCAGCACGACGGGATGATCGAGGTCGAAAGCCGGCCCGGACGTACCGAATTTCAGATCCTGTTGCCGCTCGACCATTGAGCAGCAGCATGGCGATTCACCAGATTCACCAATATCTGACCGACCTATGAAGCCGATCTGGATAGTAGACGACGATCAATCGATCCGCTGGGTGCTCGAAAAGGCGCTCGCCCGGGACAGCTTCGCGACGAAGAGTTTCGCGAACGTGCGTGACGCGCTGGCCGCGCTCGACCACGAGACCCCGCAGGTGCTCGTATCCGACATCCGGATGCCGGGCGGCTCGGGCCTCGAGTTGCTGCAGGCGATGCACGAGCGCCTGCCTGGCCTGCCCGTCATCATCATGACGGCGTTCTCCGATCTCGACAGCGCCGTCGCGGCGTTCCAGGGCGGCGCGTTCGAATATCTCGCGAAGCCGTTCGACGTCGACAAGGCGGTCGAGCTGATCCGCCGCGCGGTGGAGGAAAGCCTGCGCGGCGGCGCGCCGCAGGACGAGCGCGTGGCCGAGGCGCCCGAGATGCTCGGCCAGGCGCCCGCGATGCAGGACATGTTCCGCGCGATCGGCCGCCTGTCGCACTCGGCCGCGACCGTGCTGATCACCGGCGAATCCGGCACCGGCAAGGAGCTCGTCGCGCGTGCGCTGCACCGTCACAGCCCGCGTGCGAATGGGCCGTTCATCGCGCTGAACACCGCGGCGATTCCGAAGGACCTGCTCGAATCCGAGCTGTTCGGCCATGAGCGCGGCGCGTTCACCGGCGCGCAGACGACGCGGCAGGGCCGCTTCGAGCAGGCCGAGAACGGCACGCTGTTCCTCGACGAAATCGGCGACATGCCGTTCGACCTGCAGACGCGCCTGTTGCGCGTGCTGTCGGACGGGCAGTTCTATCGGGTCGGTGGCCACAACCCGCTGCGCGCGAACGTGCGCGTGATCGCCGCGACGCACCAGAATCTCGAATCGCGCGTGCGGCAGGGGCTGTTCCGCGAGGACCTTTACCACCGGCTCAACGTGATCCGGCTGCGCCTGCCGCCGCTGCGCGAGCGCAGCGAGGACATCGCGCTGCTCACGCGCCACTTCCTGCAGAAGAGCGCGCGCGATCTCGGCGTCGAGCCGAAGCGCGTGTCCGACGAAGCGCTGGCGTATCTCACGTCGCTGGCGTTTCCCGGCAACGTGCGCCAGCTCGAGAACCTCGCGAACTGGCTGACCGTGATGGCGCCCGCGCAGACGGTCGAGATCAAGGACCTGCCGCCCGACCTCGTGCCGGCCGGTGCGCCGGTGGTCGCGACGGGCGACGGTGCGGATGCGCACGGCAGCGTTGGCGAGACGGCGCTCGGGCAAACGGCGCTCGGTGCGGCGCCGATGGTGTCCGCGCCCGTCGCGGCCGCGCCGAATGGCGGCGCGCCGGCTGGCTATCCGGTCTGGGAGCATGGCTTGCGTACCGAAGTCGCACGGCTGTTGCGCGAGAACTCGGCCGACGTGATGGACGAACTCGCACGGCGCTTCGAGGCGGCCGTGATCCGCGAGGCGCTCGACTTCACGCGCGGCCGCAAGGTCGAAGCAGCGGAGCGGCTCGGCATCGGCCGCAACACGATCACGCGCAAGATCCAGGAACTCCATCTGGAGCCCTGAGCACGATTTGCGGCATGCGCGGGCATCGCGCATGCCGCGATCGGACATAATCGCGGTTTGCATGCCGTTTGCCATTCCGCCCATTCTCAATGTCCGATTCCTTCCGCTGGCCCGCCGGGGCCGACCCGT
Organism: Burkholderia sp. Se-20373; assembly: GCF_017104705.1. Classification (NCBI taxonomy): domain Bacteria; kingdom Pseudomonadati; phylum Pseudomonadota; class Betaproteobacteria; order Burkholderiales; family Burkholderiaceae; genus Burkholderia; species Burkholderia sp. Se-20373. The sequence goes on from NZ_JAAGPH010000120.1 coordinate 10,248, forward strand.
TCCGTTTTCTTGAAGCGCTCGACAGCAAGCGCGCCCGCACGTGGGTCGACGAGCAGAATGCGCGCACGCGCGCCGCGCTGCGTGACGACGATGCGTATCGCGCGCTGACGGCGCGCCTCGCCAAAGCGTACCTGCCGCGCGAGCGCCCGGTGATTCCAACCCGCTGGCGCGACTGGGCCTACGACCTGTGGCAGGACGATCTCCATCCGAAGGGGCTGTGGCGCCGCACGCGCTGGGACGACTGGCGCGCGGGAAAGCCGGCGTGGGAAACGCTGCTCGACGTCGATGCGCTCGGTGCGGAGGAGGGCGAGTCGTGGGTGTTCGAGCAGGACGCGATCCTGTACCCGGACGGCGATCGCGCGCTGCTGTCGCTGTCGCCGGGCGGTGCCGACGCGGTCGTCGTGCGCGAATTCGATCTCGTCGAACGCCGTTTCGTCGACGGCGGTTTCACGATCGACGAGCCGGGACATCACACGGTCGGCTGGATCGATCGCGATACCGTCTACGTGAGCTGGGATCGCGGCGAAGCGCATGCGACCGCGGCCGGCTATCCGTATGAAGCGCGGCGCTGGGTGCGCGGCACCGCGCTGGCCGACGCGCCCGTCGTCTTCCGCGGCGAACCCGACGACATCAGCGCGGGTGCGGGGTTCGATCCGATCGACGACCGTCACGTCGCGTGGCGCAGCGTCGATTTCTTCGACGCCCACGCGTACCGCTTGACGGAGGCGGGCGAGTGGGCGCGCTACGACGTGCCGACCCACGTCGAGGTCGGGTTCTGGGAAGGCTGGCTCATGCTGGAGCCGCGCCTCGACTGGGAGTGTGACGGCGTGCGCCATGCGGGCGGCTCGCTGCTCGCGATCCGCGAGCAGGCGTTCCTCGCCGGGTCGCGCGAATTCACGACGCTGTTCGCGCCGCAACCGTCGACATCAGCGTGCACGTGGACGCACACGCGCACGACGCTGATCGCGAGCTGGCTCGACGACGTGCACAACCGCACGATGCTGTGGCAGCCGAGCCAGGCCGACGACGGCACGTGGACGTGGGATGCGCGGCCGTTCGAGTGGCCGGGGCCGGGCGATGCGCAGATCGACGTCGAGCCTGTCGAGTCGACGCTGAACGACGAGATTTACGTGGATGTCGACACCTGTCTCGATCCGCCCGAATGCTGGCTGGCCGATCTTGCGGATCGCGCGGACGATGCGCCGTCGCGCCGCGTGCTGCTCGACCGGCCGCCGGTGCAGTTCGACGCGGCCGGGCTCGTCGTGCGCCGCGCGAGCGCACGCTCGCAAGACGGCACGATCGTGCCGTACACGCTGATCGGGCCGCGCGATGCACTAGATGTGGCCGACGGCGCCGCGCGTGTCGCGCGGCCGTGCCTGCTGTCGGGCTATGGCGGCTTCGCGATTCCGAACCTGCCGGGCTACAGCGATGCGTTCGGTATCGGGTGGCTCGAGCGCGGCGGCGTGATGGCGTTCGCGCACATCCGCGGCGGCGGCGAGTTCGGGCCGCGCTGGCACGTCGATGCACAGCGCGAACATCGCCAGCGTTCGTTCGACGATTTCATCGCGGTGGCCGAGGATCTGGCCGCGACCGGCGTGACGACCGCCGCGCAGCTCGGCATCGAAGGCGGCAGCAACGGCGGGCTGCTGGTCGCCGCGTGCATGGTGCAGCGGCCGGAGTTGTTCGGCGCGGTGCTCTGCCGCGTACCGCTGCTCGACATGCGGCGCTACCCGAAACTGCACGCGGGCGCCGCATGGCTCGACGAATACGGCGACCCGGACGATCCGCACGAAGGTGCGGCGCTGGCCGCGTATTCGCCGTATCACCGCGTGCGCGAAGGCGTCGCGTATCCGCCGCTGCTGCTGACGACGTCGACGCGCGACGACCGCGTGCATCCTGCGCACGCACGCAAGATGGCTGCGCGCATGCACGCGCTCGGTCATGAACGGGTGTGGTACTGGGAGAACACCGACGGCGGCCACGGCAGCGCCGACGATCTGGAGCGCGCGGAGGCCGATGCGGCCGAATTCGGGTTCCTGTGGGCCCATCTCGGGCCGGCGCCCGCGCGGCGCTGAACGCGCGCGGGCTACCCGGGAGATCAGCCGATGACCGCGACGACGGGCGTGTGGTCGGACGGCTGCTCCCACGTGCGCGGCGTGCGATCGACTTCGCACGACGTGCAGGTTGCCGCGAGCGCCGGCGACAGCAGCACGTGGTCGATGCGCAGCCCCGCGTTGCGGCGGAACGCCATCATCCGGTAGTCCCACCACGTGAAGGTCTTCTCCGGCTGCTCGAAGCGGCGGAACGCATCGACGAAGCCGAGCTCGATCAGTTGCGCGAAGTGGGCGCGCTCCTGCGGCGACACGAGGTTCTGGCCTTCCCATTTCGCCGGGTCGTGCACGTCGCGGTCTTCCGGCGCGATGTTGTAGTCGCCGAGCAGGGCGAGCTTCGGGTAGCGCTGCAGCTCGGTGCGCAGCCATGCCTGCAGCGCGTCGAGCCATTGCATCTTGTAGACGAACTTGTCGGAGTCGGGCGCCTGGCCGTTCGGGAAATAGGCGGACACGATGCGCACGCCGTCGACCGTCGCGGCGACGACGCGCTGCTGCGGATCGTCGAAGCCCGGGATGTTGCGCACGACGTCCGATTCGTCGACGGACAGCGTGTCGCGCGCGAGGATCGCGACGCCGTTGTAGGTCTTCTGGCCCGTGAACCAGCTGCGGTAGCCGGCGGCTTCAAGCTCGGCGCGCGGGAATTTCTCGTCCGGCAGCTTCAGTTCCTGCAGGCACAGCACGTCGGTTCCGCTTTGCGCGAGCCAGTCGAGCACATGCTGCTTGCGGACGTTGAGCGAGTTGACGTTCCAGGTGGCGATTTTCATGAACGGGAGTGTGCGTGCTGGGTGAATGCGAAGGCCGCCATCTTACCGCGAGCACGGGGCGCGAACGCGCGCTTCGTGCGGGGCGGGGGAGGCGCCGCGCGCGGCCGTTTCGATGAATCGGGAAGAAATTGTGACAAAAGTATTGACGTGAGTACTCCCTCACCCTATAATTTGTTTCTCTGACGCGGGGTGGAGCAGTCTGGCAGCTCGTCGGGCTCATAACCCGAAGGTCGTAGGTTCAAATCCTACCCCCGCAACCAAGCACACCAGACGATGTGCAGCGCAAGTGACCGATGCGCGCTTCGTCGACAGGAACCCGGCCCCGTGCCGGGTTTTTTGTTTTCCGCGCGGCAGCGATCAGCGCGCCGCCCACTCGACCGCCGCCTTCGCATGCAGCGCGGTCGTATCGAACACCGGCAGCGGCGAATCGTCCGCGCCGATCAGCAGCGTGATTTCCGTGCAGCCGAGAATCACGGCCTGCGCACCGCGCCGGGCCAGTTCCTCGATGATCGCCACGTACGTCGCACGCGATTCCGGCGAGACGATGCCGTGGCACAGCTCGTCGTAGATGATCCGGTGCACGTCGTCACGCCCGCGTTCGTCCGGCACGAGCACCTCCATCCCGAACTTCCCGCGCAGCCGCTCCGCGTAGAACGGCAGCTCCATCGTGTAGCGCGTGCCGAGCAGCGCGACGCGCTCGACGACGGCATCGCGCAGCGCAGTGCCGGTCGGATCGGCGATGTGCAGGAACGGTAGCGTCACCGCGGCTTCGATCGCATCGCACACGCGATGCATCGTATTGGTGGTCAGCACGACCAGATCGGCGCCGGCCGCCTCGAGCTGTCGTGCGGCGCCGGCCATCCGCTCGCCGAGCGCGGCCCAGTCGTGTGCGCGCTGCAGCGCTTCGATCTCCGCGAAATCGACCGTGACCAGCACGCTCTTCGCGTTGTGGTGTCCGCCGTGCAGCGCCTTCGAATGGCGATTGATCATCCGGTAGTACTCGGCCGACGATTCCCAGCTCATCCCGCCGATCAGTCCGATCGTCTTCATCTGTCACCTTTGCGGTTCGTGTCTTGCGGCAGACGAGTATAGGCGCGGCTGTCCGTGCCCGGCCGGTACGATCCGCGCAAAGCGGGCCGGTACGGCGCCGCCGGGCCCGGCCGCACGCGACAGTTGAAACCGGCACTGTGTTTTTGTACAGTATCGGCACCGTGAACCCGACCATCATTCCGCCTGCCGATCCGCACGTGCCGCCGCCAGGCGACGCGCTGCCGCGCATGCGCAAGATCATTCACTGCGACTGCGACTGCTTCTACGCGTCGGTCGAGATGCGCGACGACCCGTCGCTGCGCAACCGGCCGCTCGCGGTCGGCGGCCGGCCCGACCAGCGTGGCGTGATCGCGACCTGCAACTACGAGGCGCGGCGCTACGGCGTGCACTCGGCGATGTCGTCGGCGCTGGCGATGCGCAAGTGCCCGGACCTGCTGATCCTGCCGACCGCGATGGACAAGTATCGAGCAGCATCGCGGCAGATCATGGCGATCTATCGCGACTACACGCCCGACGTCGAGCCGCTGTCGCTCGACGAGGCGTACCTCGACGTCAGCGGGTCGGAGCGCTGCCAGGGGAGTGCCACGCTGATTGCGCGGGAGATCCGCCAGCGCGTGTTCGACACGGTCGGCGTGACCGTGTCGGCCGGTGTCGCGCCGAACAAGTTCATCGCGAAGATCGCGTCCGACTGGAACAAGCCCGACGGGCTGTTCGTCGTGCGGCCGCACGAGATCGACGCGTTCGTCGCGGCGCTGCCGGTGCGCAAGCTGCATGGCGTCGGCAAGGTCACGGCCACACGGCTCGACCGGCTCGGCATCCAGACCTGCGCGCAGTTGCGCGACTGGCCGCTGATCGACCTGCACCGCGAATTCGGCGCGTTCGGGCGGCGGTTGTACGAACTATCGCGCGGGATCGACGAGCGGCGCGTGCAGGCCGACCAGGAGCGCAAGTCGGTCAGTGTCGAGACGACCTACGTGACCGACCTGACGACGCTCGAGCAGTGCGCGGAGGAAATCCGCCGCCTCGTCGTGCAACTCGACACGCGGATCGAACGGGCGGGCGCCGCGCGCTCGATCCGCAAGCTGTACGTGAAGATCCGTTTCGCCGATTTCCAGCGCACGACGGTCGAGTGCGTGGCCGATGCGACGAATGCGGACACCGCCGTCACGCTGCTCGCGAAGGGGCTGCAACGGCGTGCGCAGGCGGTGCGCCTGCTCGGCGTCGGCGTGCGCATCGACGAAGATACCGCCGAGCGCCACGGGCAGTTCTCGCTGTTCGACGACGCATCGCCCGCGCCATGAAAAAAGCACCGCCGAAGCGGTGCCTTTGCTCACATGCAGCCGAACGCGCTGGCGGCCCGCTCAGTGCGCGGGCGCGGCCATCCCGTTGTGGCGCAGCAGCGCATCGATCTGCGGCTCGCGGCCGCGGAACGCCTTGAACGAATCCATCGCCGGGCGGCTGCCGCCGACCTCGAGGATTTCGCGGCGATAGCGCGTGCCGGTCGCCGCATCGAGCACGCTGCCGCTTGCGGCGGCCGCTTCCTCGAACGCGGCGTACGCATCGGCCGACAGCACCTCGGCCCACTTGTAGCTGTAGTAGCCGGCTGCATAACCGCCCGCGAAGATATGGCTGAACGTGTTCGGCCAGCGCGAGAACGCGGCTTGCGGGATCACGTGATAGCGCTCGTTGATCTCGCGCGCGAATGCGGTCACGCCAGTGGCGCCCGCCGGGTCGAAGTCGACGTGCAGCAGCATGTCGAACATCGAGAACACGATCTGGCGCAGCGTGCCGAGCCCGCTCTGGAAGTTCTTCGCCGCGATCATCTTGTCGAACAGCTCGCGCGGCAGCGCGGCGCCCGTGTCGACGTGCGACGACATCGACGACAGCACGTCCCATTCCCAGCAGAAGTTTTCCATGAACTGCGACGGCAGCTCGACGGCATCCCATTCGACACCGTTGATGCCCGACACGCCGAGTTCGTCGACGCGCGTGAGCATGTGGTGCAGCCCGTGGCCGAATTCATGGAACAGCGTGATGACTTCGTCGTGCGTGAAGCAGGCGGGCTTGCCGCCGACCGGCGCCGAGAAGTTGCAGGTGAGATAGGCGACCGGCGTCTGCACGCTGCTGCCGCGCTTCGCGCGCGAACGCGCGTCGTCCATCCATGCGCCGCCGCGCTTGCCTTCGCGCGCGTACAGGTCGAGATAGAACTGCGCGACGAGCGAGCCGTCGCGGTTCTCGACGCGGAAGAAACGTACGTCCTTGTGCCACACCGGCGCGTCGTCCGGCTTGATCTGCACGCCGAACAGCGTCTCGGTGACGGTGAACAGGCCCTTCAGCGCGGCCGGCTCCGGGAAGTACTGCTTGACCTCGTTTTCCGAGAACGCATAGCGCTGCTGGCGCAGCTTTTCGGCCGCGAATGCGACGTCCCACGGCGCGAGTTCGGCGAGGCCGAGTTCCTTCGCGGCGAACGTGCGCAGCTCGTCCCAGTCCTTGTCGGCGTGCGGGCGCGCGCGCGTGGCGAGATCCTCGAGGAACGCGATCACCTGCTGCGGCGATTCGGCCATCTTCGGCGCGAGCGACACTTCGGCGAAGTTGCGGAAGCCGAGCATCAGTGCCTCTTCGCGGCGCAGCTTCAGCGCATCGGCGACGATCGCCGTGTTGTCCCATTCGGCCTTGCCGTTACCGTACTGCGGCCCGAGTTCCGACGCGCGCGTCGCGTAGGCGCGGTAGAGCGTCTCGCGCAGTGCGCGGTTGTCCGCGTATTGCAGCACCGGGAAGTACGACGGGAAGTGCAGCGTGAATTTCCAGCCTTCCTTGGCATCCTTTTGCGCGGCTTCGCGGGCAGCCTCGATCGCGTCGCCGGGCAGGCCGGCCAGGTCGGCCTCATCCTGCACGAAATACGCGTACGCATTGGTCGCGTCGAGCACGTGATCGGAGAAGGCCTTCGACAGCGCAGCCTGCTGTTCCTGCAGTTCGGCGAAGCGCGGCTTCTGGTCCTCGGGCAGCTCGGCGCCCGACAGGCGGAAATCGCGCAGCGCGTTGTCGAGGATCTTCTTGCGTTCGGTGGACAGCGTCGCGTATTCGGCGCTTGCGGCGATCGCCTTGTACTTCTCGTACAGCGCGAGATTCTGGCCGACGCTCGACCAGAATTCCGTCACGCGCGGCAGATTCTCGCCATAGGCGGCCCGCAGTTCGGGCGTATCGGCAACCGCGTTCAGGTGGCCGACGATGCCCCACGCGCGACCGAGCGGCTCCGTCGCGTGCTCGACCGTCTCGACGACTGCTGCCCAGGTTGCCGGCGTCGCGGCCGCGCTGGCCGTCTCGACCGCGCGGTTGGCGTCATCGAGCAGCGTGTCGAGCGCGGGCGTCACGTGTTCCGGGCGGATCTCGCCGAAGCGGGGCAGGCCCGAGAAATCGAGCAGCGGGTTGGTGTTGGCGCTGGCGGACATAAGACTCCCTGTCTGTTGCCGGATGAACCGGAGTGAAAAGGGTAGGGCGCGCAAGGCAACGCGGCGCCCGATATCGACATTATTGGGGCGCATCGCGCGCTTTCCAATCGTTAGTTTCTAACGACGCGATTGACGCGGGGTCGAATGCGGGATGGAGGCGTTTGATGGCGCGGCCGACGCGGTGCGGTGCGGTGCGGCGCGGCCGGCGAGGCGCCGGCGCGCGGAACCGCACGCCGGCTGAACGGGCAGGGGCTCAGGCGGCCGCGTCGGCGGCGCGCTCGGCGGCTTCGATCGTGTTGATCAGCAGCATCGTGATGGTCATCGGGCCGACACCGCCCGGCACCGGCGTGATGTGGCCGGCCACTTCCTTCACGCCGGCAAAGTCGACGTCGCCGCACAGCTTGCCGGCGTCGTCGCGGTTCATGCCGACGTCGATCACCGTCGCGCCGGGCTTCACCATGTCGGCGGTCAGGATGTTGCGCTTGCCGACCGCGGCGACCACGATGTCGGCCTGCCGCGTGTGCGCGGCGAGGTCGCGCGTCTTGCTGTGGCAGATCGTCACGGTCGCGCCGGCGTCGAGCAGCATCATCGCCATCGGCTTGCCGACGATGTTCGAGCGGCCGATCACGACCGCGTTCGCGCCCTGCAGCGGGATGCCGTGCGCCTCGAACATCTTCATCACGCCGTACGGCGTGCACGGGCGGAACAGCGGCTTGCCGGTCATCAGCGCGCCGGCGTTCGCGACGTGGAAGCCGTCGACGTCCTTTTCCGGTGCGATCGCCTCGATCACCTTGTGGCTGTCGATGTGCTTGGGCAGCGGCAGCTGGACGAGGATGCCGTGGATCTTCGGATCGCGGTTCAGCGCGTCGATGTGCGCGAGCAGATCGGCTTCCGACAGCGTGTCCGGGTACGCGTCCTTCAGCGAGAAGAAACCGTTGTCCTCGCACGCCTTGATCTTGTTGCGCACGTAGACTTCGCTTGCCGGGTTGGCGCCGACGAGGATCACCGCGAGACCGGGCTGGTGGCCGCGTGCGGTCAGGGCGGCGGCGCGTTCGGCGGCCTGGGCGCGCAGGGTCTTCGAAAGGGCGTTGCCGTCGATGAGGAGGGCTGTCATGGTGGTGGTCCTGCCGGGAAGTTGGAATGCGGTCGTGCGGCGCCCGAAGCGTCGCAGCAAAGCACGCGATTATACCGTTCGCCTGCCGCCGTCCGACAGCGAATAACCAGGAAGCGTCATGGCCGCGGCGCTCGCGCGCCGGGAGAAAGGCCGCCGCCGCGCGAGTGGGCCGCATCGCGCGGGGCGGCCGGGGCTGGCTGCGGGCCGGGCGGGCAGTGCCGCCGCGGCCGGCGCTCGCTCAGGCCTGCTTCTTCGACAGTGCGAGGCGCAGCAGGTCGGCCACCGTGTTGACGTTGAGCTTTTCCATGATGTTCGCGCGGTGCGCTTCGACCGTCTTGATGCTGATGCCGAGATCGTCGGCGATCTGCTTGTTCAGGCGGCCCGCGATGATCCGCTCGAGCACCTGCTGCTCGCGCGCGGTCAGCTTCGACAGGCGTTCGCTCGCGGCACGCTGTTCCTGGACGCTCTTGCTTTCGCTTCGGGCCTTGTCGAGCATCCGCTCGACGAGCTTGCGCAGCTCGGCTTCGTCGAACGGTTTCTCGATAAAGTCCATCGCACCCTTTTTCATCGTCGAGACGGCCATCGGCACGTCGCCGTGACCCGTGACGAAGATGATCGGCAGCGCGGCATTGTCGGCAATCAGGCGCTCCTGCAGTTCGAGGCCGCTCATGCCCGACATCCGGACGTCGAGGATCAGGCACGCGATCTGGCCGGCCTGCTGGGCAGGCTGGTAGGCATCGAGGAACTGCTCGGCGCTCGAGAAGCATTGCACGCGATAGCCGTTCGCCTCCAGCAGCCAGCGCAGCGAGTCCCGTACGGCCTCGTCGTCGTCAACGACAAAGACGGTTTCCTGAGTGGTGGTGACAGGGCTATTCATAGTTCTCCCGTAACGGTATGTGATGCCGATGCCTCGCGCCCCCCTTGGCCGAGATCAGCGGGTTCCCCAATGGGCAGGCTGCAGTGGAACGTTGCGCCGGAAATGCGGCCATCCGGCTCGACGTTGTTAACCACCCACAGACGCCCCCGATGCGATTCGATGATCGAACGGCAGATATTCAGCCCCATGCCCATGCCATCGGACTTGGTGCTGTAAAACGGTTCAAACAGGCGCTCGGCGGTCGCTTCGTCGACGCCCGGGCCCTGGTCGATCACGCGGATGTCGACGAAGCCCGCCTCGATGTCGGCGACGACGCGGATCACGCCGTCCACCGACGCCGGCTTCACGTCGGCCATGGCTTCGGCCGCGTTCTTCATCAGGTTCACGAGCACCTGCTCGATCAACACGGGGTCGACATAAATAATAGGCATTCTTGCGAGGATTTCCGTGACGATCCGGATCCTGCGCTTCCTGGCCTCGATTTCGGCGAGCCCGACCGCGTCGGCGACGATGTCCGCGACCCGCGCGGGCTGGCGCTTCGGCTCGCTGCGCTTCACGAATTCGCGGATCCGCTTGACGATCATCCCCGCGCGCAGCGCCTGCTGCGCGGTCTTTTCCAGCGCGGGCTGCAGCGTCTCCGGCGTGCCGCGGCCGCTCTTCACGAGCGCGAGCGTGCCCGAGCAGTAGTTGTTGATCGCGGCGAGCGGCTGGTTCAATTCGTGAGCAATCGACGACGCCATTTCACCCATCGTCATCAATCGGCTCGTGAACTGCAGCTTCTCTTCCTGCTGGTGCGCGAGTTCCTGTGCCTTCTTGCGGGTCGTGATGTCGGTCGCGATCTGCATCTGCGCGAGGTGGCCGTCCACCCACTGGATGTACTGGCGGCGCACCTCGAACCACTTCTGGATGCTCTCGACGTACACCTCCTGCGCGTCCGCCGTGCTGCTCGTTAGCGCGGCGGCCGGCAGGCCCGCGAACGCGTCGACCATGTCGATCGAGTCGGACGAGGCCTGCGCGCGGTCGAAGCCGCCGCCCGACAGCTCGAGATGGCCGTCCGGGCGAATGCCGAACAGGTGGCGGTAGTAGCGGTTCGCGAACAGCAGCTCGGCTTCGTCGGCGGCCAGCACCGACACCGCGGCGTCGAGGCTTTCGAGCACTGTCGTGAAGCGCTCGTGCGCGGCCGCGAGTTCCTCGCGCGCACGCTTCGGCTCGGTGATGTCGGTCATCGACGACATCCAGCCGGTCTGGCGGCCCGAGCTGTCGATCAGCGGCGACACGTACAGGCGCGCATGGAAGAGCGTGCCGTTCTTGCGCCGCACGCGCAGCTCGAAGCCCGAGCTCGGCGCCTTGCCGCGCAGCGTCATGTCGAGCTGGCGCTGCATTTCCGGGTACGCGTCGCGCGGCCAGTACGGAAACGGCGCGACCTTGCCGACGAGGTCGGTTTCGTCCCAGCCCGTCATCCGGCAGAACGCGGGGTTCACGTGCGTGATGCGGCCGTGCATGTCGAGCACGCGCATGCCGATCAGCACCGAGTTTTCCATCGCGCGGCGGAAGAACGCTTCCGCGTACAGCGCCTGTTGCGCCTCGAAGCGCTGGCGCGTGTGCTTCCACAGGCTCCAGAGGCTCCACAGCACGAAGCACGACAGGCCTGCGACGAGCCAAACGAGCGTGTTGTTGGTCAGGTTCGTGAGCTGCGGGAATGCGTACACGCGCACGGTCAGCCCCTGGCCGGGCGGGTCGAGCGGCAGGTCGTAGTGCGAGTCGCGCGGCAGGCGCGGGCGCGTCGACGTGGACGACAGCTCGCGGTTGTTCGCGTCGGTGATCGAGATCTTGTACTTCGACGACAGTTCCTGCGGGATGTCGTGCTTCAGGATGCCTTCGACCGAGAACACCGCGGCGATCGAGCCCAGGTACTCGCGGTCGCCGCGCATCACGGGGGTCTGCAGCGTGATGAAGCCGTTGCCGAAGTCGTCGTAGATCAGCGGCGAATACGCCTGGCGGCGCGTGCTGCGCGCCTCGTCGTACGCGCCGCGCACGGCCTCCTGCATCTGCGCGTCGCCGGGCTTCGCGAGCCGCTGGCCGAGCAGCGGCGGATGCACGGTCGGCCAGCGCTGCACGCCGGGCGACGTGTACCAGTTCAGGTAGAGGATTTCCGGATGCGTTTGCATCACGTCCGCGACCGCCATCTGGAACGCGTTCTGGTCGAGGCGGCCGGAGGCAAGATCGCGCGATAGCGCCTGGAGCTGTTCCTGCGCGCCCGTCATCGACAGGCGGATCTGCTGCTGCGCCCATGCGACGTTACGGAAGAGGGTGTCTTCCTGCTGCTGCTGTTCGCGGCGATTGAGGCTCCACAGGATGAGGCTCATCACCACCAGGAACACCAGGATCGACAGCAGGGGCGTCAGCAAATAGGAATTGGACCACCACGGTCCGTGGTGCCAACGGGACGGCTGCGACTCCGCCGGCGGGCCCGACGGTCGCGCCGAGCGTGCGAAAAGCCGATCGGTCAACATGGCAGGATTGTAGCGCAGCGCAATACATGGAAAACCTATACCGGATATGTTGAACGGAAACGGATTTGTTCAGCCGCGACGCGCCGGAGAGCCCCGAAATATGGGTGCAGCGCAGCAATATTTCGCATTGCGAGAAAAGATCTCACAATTCGAAAATTTTGTTGCGCAGGCCCGCGCACGCTCATTACAATCCGTCGGAGCTTGCCCGCAGCCGGTCGCGTCGCGTCGTCTGCACGAGAGCGATCCTCACATTCCAGGACCCAGGAGACGAGAATGTCCGCTGTACCGAACGAAGTGATGAAATATGTCGCCGCCGAACATGACGACGACCCGCAGGAAACCGTCGAATGGCTCGAGTCGCTCGACGGCGTAATCTCCTCCGTGGGCACTGGCCGCGCGCACTACCTGATCGAAAAGCAGATCGAATTCGCCCGCATGCACGGCGAACACCTGCCGTTTTCCGCGAATACCCCGTACATCAACACGATCCCGGTCGCCGCGCAGGCGAAGATCCCGGGTGACCAGGACATCGAGCACCGCATCCGTTCGTACACGCGCTGGAACGCGCTGGCGATGGTGCTGCGCGCAGGCAAGGACACGAACGTCGGCGGCCACATCGCATCGTTCGCATCGGCCGCGACGCTCTATGACGTCGGCTACAACCACTTCTGGCACGCAGCGTCCGAGCAGCACGGCGGCGATCTCGTGTTCGTGCAGGGCCACTCGTCGCCGGGCGTCTACTCGCGCGCGTTCCTGCTCGGCCGCCTGAAGGAAGAGCAGCTCGACAACTTCCGTCAGGAAGTCGACGGCAACGGCATTTCGTCGTACCCGCACCCGTGGCTGATGCCGGACTTCTGGCAGTTCCCGACCGTGTCGATGGGCCTCGGCCCGATCATGGCGATCTACCAGGCCCGCTTCATGAAGTACCTGGAAGCGCGCGGCATCACGAAGACGGAAGGCCGCAAGGTGTGGGCATTCCTCGGCGACGGCGAGACGGACGAACCGGAATCGCTCGGCGCGATCGGGATGGCGAGCCGCGAGAAGCTCGACAACCTCGTGTTCGTGATCAACTGCAACCTGCAGCGTCTCGACGGCCCGGTGCGCGGCAACGGCAAGATCATCCAGGAACTCGAATCGGAATTCCGCGGTGCCGGCTGGAACGTGATCAAGGTCATCTGGGGCAGCCGCTGGGATGCGCTGTTCGCACGCGACAAGTCGGGCGCGCTGATGCGCCGCATGATGGACGTCGTCGACGGCGAGTACCAGACGTACAAGTCGGAATCCGGCGCGTTCGTGCGCGAGCACTTCTTCAACACGCCTGAACTGAAGGCGCTCGTCGCCGACTGGTCGGACGACGACATCTGGGCGCTGAACCGCGGCGGCCACGATCCGCACAAGATCTACGCGGCTTTCCACGAAGCCACGAACACGAAGGGCGCGCCGACCGTCATCCTCGCGAAGACCATCAAGGGCTACGGGATGGGCGAGTCGGGCCAGGCGATGAACATCACGCACCAGCAGAAGAAGCTGCCGGTCGAGCAACTGAAGAAGTTCCGTGACCAGTTCCGCTTGCCGATCACCGATGAGCAGATCGCCGACGTGCCGTACCTGAAGTTCGAGGAAGGCTCGAAGGAACTCGAATACATGCGCAAGCAGCGCATGGACCTCGGCGGCTACCTGCCGCACCGCCGCGAGAAGGCGACGTCGCTGCCGGTGCCGGCGCTCGACGCGTTCGAGCCGCTGCTGAAGGGCACGGGCGAAGGCCGCGAGATCTCGACGACGATGGCGTTCGTGCGGATCCTGAACATCCTGCTGAAGGACAAGGCGCTCGGCAAGCGCGTCGTGCCGATCGTCCCGGACGAGTCGCGTACGTTCGGCATGGAAGGCCTGTTCCGCCAGATCGGCATCTGGAACCAGCAGGGCCAGAAGTACGTGCCGGAAGATTCCGACCAGCTGATGTTCTACAAGGAATCGGAAACCGGCCAGATCCTGCAGGAAGGCATCAACGAAGCGGGCGGCATGTGCGACTGGATCGCGGCGGCGACGTCGTACTCGACGCACGGCGAGATCATGGTGCCGTTCTACATCTTCTATTCGATGTTCGGCTTCCAGCGGATCGGCGACCTGGCATGGGCCGCGGGCGACATGCGTTCGCGCGGCTTCCTGCTCGGCGGTACCGCGGGCCGCACGACGCTGAACGGCGAAGGCCTGCAGCACGAAGACGGCCACTCGCTGCTGTGGGCGGCATCGGTGCCGAACTGCGTGAGCTACGACCCGACGTTCGGCTATGAACTCGCCGTGATCGTCCAGGACGGCCTGCGCCGCATGGTGGCGGACCAGGAAGACGTGTACTACTACATCACGGTGATGAACGAGAACTACGAGCACCCGGCGATTCCGCAGGGCGAGCACGTGGCGGCCGACATCATCAAGGGCATGTACGCGTTCAAGAAGGCCGACGCCGACGCGAAGGCGCCGCGCGTCCAGCTGCTCGGCGCAGGCACGATCTTCAACGAAGTGATCGCTGCCGCCGACCTGCTGAAGAACGACTGGGGCGTCGCCGCCGATCTGTGGAGCGTGCCGAGCTTCACCGAGCTGGCGCGTGAAGGCCACCAGGTCGAGCGCTGGAACCTGCTCCATCCGACCGAAGAGCGCCGTCTGTCGCACGTGCAGAAGTGCCTGAAGGACACGCAGGGCCCGGTCATCGCATCGACCGACTACGTCCGTGCGCTGGTCGACCAGATCCGCGGCCAGATCGATCGCCGCTTCGTCGTGCTGGGCACGGACGGCTTCGGCCGCTCGGATACCCGCGAGAAGCTGCGTCACTTCTTCGAAGTCGACCGTCACTGGGTCACCGTCGCCGCGCTCAACGCGCTGGCCGACGAGGGCACGATCGAGCGCAAGGTGGTCGCTGACGCGATCGCCAAGTACAACCTCGATCCGTCGAAGCCCAACCCGATGACCGTTTAACGCACACGCCGTGTGATGCCGCGCGCCGCTTCCGCGAGGGGCGCGCGCGGCCATGGAGACAGAAACAGATGAGTCAAGCGATCGAAGTGAAGGTGCCGGATATCGGCGATTACAAGGACGTGCCGGTGATCGAGATCGGCGTGAAGGTCGGCGATACCGTCGAGCCGGAGCAGTCGCTCGTCACGCTCGAGTCGGACAAGGCGACGATGGACGTGCCGAGCCCGGTCGGCGGCGTCGTGAAGGAAATCAAGGTCAAGGTGGGCGATTCCGTGTCGGAAGGCTCGCTGATCATCCTGCTCGAAGGCGCCGCCGCGGCGCAGGCAAACGGCGCGGCAGCGCCTGCCGCTGCTCCGGCTCCGGCGGCAGCGCCGGAGCAGCGGCAGGCG
>NZ_JAAGPH010000121.1:0-25466 GCF_017104705.1 Burkholderia sp. Se-20373
GTGCGGTCCGCCTTCGACTGGAAATCAGCGATGAACCAGTTTGCTATCCTGTTCGGAGAGCGATTTATGCAGGCGCGCGGATAACGTGCTGTTCAACCGCCTCGCCCACAAAAATGCGGACAGGTTCGCGTTGCTTGACGACATTGGTAAGCCAGGGACGCATCAGGATATCGACCTTCGCGGACTGGCGGAGGACATAGGTGCATCGAACCTATATACGGTCCTCTACCGCGCTCTTTCACAGGACGCCCACCCGTCCGCCACCTCTCTGCAGCATCACGTTGAAGTAAACGCAGCAGGGAAGATAACCGGCCTGCACATAGGCCCTGACTATGTGGAATTTGCCGACACCTTGCTTCTTGCGGCCTGCTCGTTGTTGCTTGCATTAGACGGGTTTGTGGGCCGCTTCGGCACCGCAGACGAGAAGGAAGTACTGTCCTCGCTAGTGAACGCGTATCGAGAACTCAACGAACCTTCAGCCCCCGCTCCCGATAGTTCTATCGCGCCAGTCGCGTAAGTCGCATTTCGAAATTCCCGTCCATCCTTTCCGGTCCGACTGGAAAATTACATAGAATTTCTTCTACCGGTAAGCATCAGGGCGTCGTAGTCGGCCTGGCACTGCTGGCCGGCAATTCCCCGCTCGTCAGCGATCGCCGCCAACTCTCCCGCTCTCGCGTCAGCCCGGCCGAACATGTCGGCGAGCAGATCGAGGGCGTCGCCGGTTGCCGGGCCTCCGGCCGAAGAGGCGGAACCGCGGACCCTGTCGACGAGTTCGGCAACTTGCCGACGCAGGCCGTCAGCAGCAGAAGCAGCGATGGCAGCATCAGCACGCGCCAGGTCGCGTTTTTTCCAAGCATCTTCAGCATTCCCCTGTTGCTTGCGAGCGATCCGGCTGCTCTCGTCGCGCTCGGCGACTAGATCCCGGATTCGCTTCGCCTGTGTTTCAACGATGGACGATTGATCGGCGTCGCGATGTCCCTTGCAATAACCGCCAGCAGCACCGATGACGATGGCGGCTATAACGGCCAACCAGAAGCGTGGATCGAGCAGCATCACAGCCCCCGTTCGCACAGCGAGCGCTCAAACGCACGCCGCTTCACCAGCCCCGGCAGCACGCGGTCACCGCCATACACCCACTGCTGCTTGCCGCTATCCGATTCATTCATTGCACGGCATGCCCCCTTCCAGTTCCCCGCGTTGAATCGCTTCGCAGTAGTGCTGCCGCAGTATGCTCCCGTCCCGACGTTGTACCCAAAGCTCACCGCAGCCGCGAGCTGATTCGGATGCCCTTTCAGGCTGGGCGTGCACTTCAGAACCGGTTCTGCATGCTCGATCAACCGCTTCTCAAGCCGTGCAACACATTCGTCATGGGTGAACTGCTGACCGAGCTTCACGTCCTTCGTATCTCCAAAGCATCCGGTAACGATGCCGATGGGGTCCGGCGCAGCAACCAGCACCTCCCCCTCGAACTTCGGGACCATCGAAAAAAGAAGGGCTGCCGCAGCAGCCCCAACCACACCCACAAGCGTCTTCTTCGGCACTTCAGCCATCGTGCTTCTCCATCTCCATGATGCGCATATCCGACTCTCGCTGCTCGCGACGATCCTTCCGCCACATGAAAAAGAAATTGAGTCCGAACGTCGCGAACGCCGTCAAAATACCGACGATCACCCCAATGTCAGTCAGCGTCAGCGACGACGCCACCGCAGTAACGCTCCCCACGTAGCTCGCCACTTCAGTTGGACTCGCTCGCATCTGTTCCCCGTAATGAAAAGGGCCGCTCAAACTGGCGGCCCATCACACAATCCCCGTCGCATCCAGCACCATGAAGCGCGAATGCCATTGCTCTCGAAATCCCGACCAATTTGGCTTTCGCCCACCTCCATACATTGTTGTTCCCCACGAAATCGTATTTCCGCTCACGCGAATCGAGCTCAATTCGACGCCTGCCGGGTCATAGCTCCAAGCCTGACGAACCGGATAAATTCCAGACACGATGACCGGCACGCCGTATGTCCGCGAATACCACGGCGCGCCTGGGGCTCCGAGCGTGTCCCACCCTACCCCTGGCAGGTACTCGTTGTAGATAACGTCGAGTACACGCAAAAACGGCTTCGACGAGTCAGCGATCAGGTCGCCCCGTTCGTTGAACACCTGTAGGCCGAAATTTCCGGATGCCGGCGGAACACGATCAAACAGGAACAGGTAGACCATACACGCACGCTCCGTGATAAACGTCAGCGTGTACGTGTTGCCGCTTCGCACCGTGCGCCATATCGTGACTCCGACGTTATCCGACGCATACACTCCATACATCGGCCCAGCAGTCGAGTTGAACGAGAATGACACGTTCGGCAACGTCGTGTAGAACGGCTTTCCGGCATCGTTGAGGGCCAGTTGGAGCACTCCGTCCGCCGAATTCGCCGACATTGCCTGCACCATTTGATAGTTCGGTGTTGAGCCATCAATCTGATACACGCCCGTTTCAGTGAATGCTTGAAATCCTGCCGGCATCAATACACTCCAAAGACAATCCATCCAGGAACCTTCACATACGCGTTCGACCCACTGGCGTTACCGCTATAGCGCCAAGTCACGCGCGCTCTGTCGATCGATAAAACAGGCGATGGCTCTGCGCCGGACACTCGGTAAAAAATCTGATCCGGCATAAACGCCCAAAACGGTTCCCCGCCGGACATATCTGCCGCGACACTCCCGTCATTCCCGCCCGTATGCACGATCCCGACAACCCGCCCAGCACGCGACATCGCGTCGAGGATAGGACGGCCGGCGCTGTCGAAAATCTGAAGTCCGGCCGCCATCACCACATCCCCATGCGCACGCGAAGCACGCCGTTACCGTCATAGACACGCACACTGCTACCGTCGAGCACTAACCGATTCCCGCTGCCGTTGGACGCGTTGATTTCAAACCAGCCGCTCTTATCGAGCCGCCAGCCCTGCCGGCCCGCGATGTAGTTGTCGGACTGGATGTAGCTGCCGATCATCGCGTTCGTGATCCACCCGGAACCAATGAGCGCCTGGCGAAGAAACACCTGTCCGCCCTGCACCACGAACGGGACAATCGAAGCGCCGCCGTTATTCGGATCGACCACTGCGAAGCGCTGCGCCGACACCAACACCTGTGACTCGACAATTCCTCCGTTGTTGTCGATACCGATGCCAACGCCGGCGATGTACGTGCGTCCGTCCGACGTGATCTGCGTCTTGATCTGATACGACGCCGACACGCGCCCGTTCAGGTCGGCGTACGACTGCGCAACCGTCTGAACAGCAGCGGAGTTTTCATTGACCTGAGCACGTACCGTCGTGATCTGCTCGGCCTGCGCGCTATCGGCATCCGCCCGGGCCTTCGACTCCGTGCGAATGTCGGCCACAAGGTTCGCCTGTGTCGACTGCATCCGCGCGGTGACGGATTCAAAACGTTGCGCCTGCGCCATGTCGGCCTCGGCCCGCGCAGACTGCTCCGAATAGACGCCCGCCATTACCAGCGTCGATCCGGCTGCTTGGCCGCTGTCGCCGGCCATCGGAACATTGATCTGCGCCGATACGGAGTCGATCCGCCTCGACAATGCGGAGTCGCCATCGGCGCGCGCGCTTTGTTCCGCTGCAATCGCGGCCTTGTTCGCGTTCGCCGTCGCAGTCGTCGAATCGATGAGTGTCGACAGCGCGCCGTCGGCATCGGCACGGGCCTGCTGCTCGGCAGTGATCGCCGCCTTGTTCGCGCCGACGTCGACCGTCACGGCGTCCACGCGCTTGCCGAGCGCTGTGTCCGCGGTCGCTCGCGCCGTCACCTCCGAAGAGATGGCCGCAGCGTTGTCATTCGCCTTGCTGACGACGGTATCGATTCGCGTCGACAGCGCTCCGTCGGCGTCGGCGCGCGCGGTTGCCTCCTGCTTGATGGCTGCCGCCGCATCGCCGACGCTGGCCGTCACGGTATCGATGCGCTGCCCGAGCGAACTGTCGGCCGTCTGCCGCGCCTTCTGCTCGGCCGTGACCGAGGCGCCACGCTGCCGCGCCTCTTCGGCCACCGCGTCCGCCCGGTCCCGAGCCTCTTTCGCGATCGCGTCCGTGCGATCGTGAATCTCCTTTTCGATTGCGCTCGCGTTATCCGCGACGCCTTGTTGAAGGCCCGGAATCGCATCGATCGGCTTGCGCAGATCCTCGCCCAGCGCCGAGTGCGAAATCCGTCCCGCGAAATACTTTTCGTATTCCCCTTGGTCTGTCGTCGGCTGCCCCTGCACGCCAGGCCCCACCGCCGGATACCACGGCCCGACGTTTCCCGACGTGTCGACGAGCCGAGCCCAGAAATAGAACACCTGGCCGACCGCGAGCCCCTGCAAAGACGTCGAAGCCTGGGGATACGCGTAATCCGACAATTTGATCGCATCGTCGCGGCTCGGCGTGCGGCTGTACCAAAGCTCGGTGCGCTGCGTATCTCCGGCCGTGCCGTCTCCCGGGAACGCCCAATCGAGATTGATCCCGAACACGATGCCAGCGGCCTTGAGCGACGCAACCGCCGGCGGCGGCGTCGTTTTGCCCTTCAGTTGCGTTTCCGCGCTGATCGCCGGCAGCGACGTAACGCCCATCACATTCTGCGCGCGCACGCGGGCCACGTAACGCCCCTGATAGATCCCAGGCACCTCAACCTGCAGGCCGCCCGTGCGCGGCACACTGACCCACTCGCCGTTGTCCTTCCGCCATTCAGGCAGGTACGTCACGGCGTTATCCGCTGCGTCCCACGCGATCACCATCGTCGTTTTGGAGATCCCCTGATCGACGGCCGAGTACGTCGTCACGCGCACGTTGGTCGGCGGCGCCTGTACTGATGGCGGCACGACCGTCACAGGCCGCTGCTGAATCTGTGCGCCGTCGTCGATTGCCGCGTACTTCCCCGGCTCGTGCATCGTCGCCGTGATGGTGTACTCGATGCGCCCGTCGTCGTCGCCTTCCTGAACGCTCACGACGCGATAGAGCTGCGCCGCGACCTCCGCGTTTTCCAACATCCACACAGCACCGGGCACCGGGTCCGCGTCAAAGCGATCCGCCAGCGTGAGCACGTCGCCATCAACAGACTTCACCGCACGGTACTGTGCAACGCCCGACGGCAGAATCGCCGTGAAGCGATCGCCGGGCGCCACGGTCGGCGCCTTATCGAGCGTAACGACGTTGCCGGCCAGCGCGCGAATGCGCCCGCCGATGCGACGACCAGCCTTTCGTGGATCGGCAATCGCGATCACCTGCCCCGGGCCGACCAGCACGCCATCCATCCCGACCTTGAACGACACCGTGCCCGATTCGTAGCGCGACGTCAGGAGCAGCCATCGCCCGAGCCGGTGCGCCTGCGCCTGCGACGTGCAGCCGAACGCCGTTACCTGCGTCTTGATGACGCCGTAACGCGCGATGCCGTCGTCATCCGGCACATACTCGACCGCCTGTTTGTACTGGTTTGACGGATCGTTGTAGCTGACGAGCGCGACGGTGTACCGCGTCTTGCGCTCGCTCCCCACGTAGCGAAACGCCCCGTCGATCACGTTCGCCGCGGTGTACACGTAGACCGGATCGGACGGCATGTCCGCGGAAGCGACTACTGCACCCGGCCCCCAGTACGAAATGCCGCGGAACACGCTGGCAATATCCTGCAGCACCTTGTACGCGTCGGCCGCCGACTGGATCACGCAGTTGCACGTGAAGCGCGGTTCGACGCCGCCTCTGCCGTCCGACACCATGACGTCGCAATACCGCGCAATTTCGTACAGCCCCCACTTGTCGATCATCGACGCGTCGACCGTCTTGCCGAGGCCGTAGCGATCGTTCAGCAGCAGGTCGTAGAAAATCCACGCCGGGTTGTTCGTCCAGGCCGGCTTGAATGTCCCGTCCCATGCCCCCGAGTACGTGCGCGTCTCGGGATCGTAATTCGACGGTACCCGAATGATCAGGCCGCGAACGTGGTACGACCGCACCGGCACCTGTGAGAACGATCGCGCGTCGAACGTCATGCCAACGAGCGCCGTCATCGGATAGCGCAGCTTGCGGTCGATCACCTCCGTGATCGCCTCGATGTTCACCGTGTCCGCGATCAGTGAGCTGTGTGCGTTCGGCGTAATGCGCCGCGCACGGACCAACCAGCCCGTTGTCGCGCGCGGCAACTCGATCCGGTGCGAGCGTTCGTAGAGCGACGTCGTTTTGCCATCGAATGCCGACGACAGCACCTGTGCATACGAACCTCCGTCGACAGACAGATCGATCGCATATTCCACGCGGTAGCCGAACACGCCGGTCGCCGGATCGCTTTTTTGCAGCGCCGGCAGGCCGAAGCGAATACGGGCCGCCGACAGCTGCGTGTTCTGCACCTGTCGCACCCACGGCGCATCGGACGTCAGCGGCACACCTACGGCCGATTCGCGCTCGACCGCGGGAAAGCCCGGCATGAATTCCTGATCGAGCGTGCCCGTGCGAACGTCGACGCTGTAATTCTGGAAGTTGACCGAGCCGTCGGAATTCTGGATCGGCGTGCCATCGAGAAAGACCGATTGCATGCCCCTCACCAGGCCGACGATCGGCCCCTCGGAAATGACGTCGAGCACCTTCGCGCGCGCGATGGAATGCAAGTTGTCCGGCGATTCGCCGCCACCATTCCCGCCACCGCCGCCGCCCTTTGCCCCGCTGATCCGCTTCGGTCCGGATTCCGCGTAGTTCTTCTTCACACCTGATCCTCTGTGTAGATGCCCGAGCTGACGACCTTCGATCCGACGACCATCTCGCCGTACACGAGCGGCGCCGGCTCGCCCTGAGCGGCGCTGTTCACCGCGCCGTTGAAGTAGTACGACGTGCCGTTGTCGGCCGCACCGGCAAGCCCGGCCTGCTGCGGGCTCAGCATCTGCGTGATGCCGCCGAGCGCCATCGACACGCCCAGGCCGATCAGCGTCGGCTGACTGAACACGAAGCCAGCCACGGCCAGCGCCGCACCGAGAATCGTCTGGAACAAACCGCCGCTCTTGCTGCCGATGATTACCGGCGCTATCCGGATCGCTTCGCCGCCGACCGGCGCGCCCAGATCGTCTTCGCTCAGGTTTCGGCGACCGTTGAACACCGCGAACGTCAGCCCGTTATCGCGCGCGTCGAGCAGGAATTTCCGAAAGCCAGGGATCAGGACCGACAGTGCGCGCACGGCCTCCGCAGTCGACGAGACGGCCAGACGATGCACCCGGCCGAATCGCGCGCCGGCGATCCCGTAAAGCCTCACCTCGCGTAGCGTCTCCGTCACTTGGCACCTCCGACATGACGCAGCACGGTCGTGCAGCTATCCCGCCACATCGAACCCCACACTGCACGGCATGACAGCCGCCCGTACATGTGATGCGCGAACATGCCGTCACCCAGATACACGCCGGAGTGATTCGGCACGCCGTTTTTGCTCCGGACCTGCATCAGCAGCACGTCGCCCGGCTCGAGCTGCGCGTCCCGCCCCATATCGAGGAAGCCCGCGTCCTGGTAGTGCGCGATATACAGGTTCGAATACCCATCGGCCCACCACCCATCCTCGCGCTCGAAATCAGGCAGCGCGATCCCGCGCTCGGCGAGATACCAGTCACGCACTAGCGAGTAGCAGTCGAGCACGCCGTGCACATATTCCCGACCGTAAAGCGGCGCAACGTAGCCGCTCGGCTCGAACTCGCACCAGTTGTCGATTCCGATTGAGCCGTCGGCCTGCACGCCGAGAGAGACGATCACCCACCGCGGGATGCCGGCGCGCTCACACATTGCGCGGTCCCCCATGCTCGGCTGCGCCGTCCCATTCGGATGCGAGTGCACCATCGCACGGACTTCGCCCATATCCTCCGCATCCGCGTAATCCTCGGCCGCCAGCCCGAATCGCTCGGTCGGTGCCGCAGCGACATTCCGGCCAGGCACATACAAGTCTCCCGAAGCGGTTTCCACGATCAGCCCGCAACACTCGCGCGGGTACTCGGCGAGCGCGTGCGCCGCGATCGCTTGCTTGATTCGTTCGTCCATAAAAAAACCCGCCGATTGGCGGGTCCGTGAAGAGTGGTTGGCCGTCGGTCTAGGCGAGCGTGTCGCACAAAAAACCACCGTACGGCAGCGGGTTGTTCACGCCATACCGGCATTCGCACCCGCTGATTTTCTGGCTGCAGCGGTCGAGCGCCGGATCGGTCACAGGCTTATCGTGTTTGTCGAAATAGACCATGCCGACGTATCCGCACTCGGGCCCGCGATAGCGCCACTGGCACGTGCCGACGATCTGACGCGCGGGCACCTGCTGACCGCCGAAGTCGAGCGGCGACGACAGCGTAAATTCGACCTGCACGCCAGGTTGCTCGTCGCTCTTCTGCTCGATTCGCCACTGCTCAGGCGGCCATTGCTCGTTCGGATCCGCGGTCGGGTTGCCGTTCGGAAAATTCACCGCGTCGAGGTATTTCGCCAGCGTGCGCCGGCGGAACACCTTCGCGCCGACCAGATCATCGAGCGCGACGCAGAGCGCCATAATCGTGCCGTTAATGTCGCCCACCGTCAGCGTCGGCGCCGGCTGCCGCGCGTCCGACGTCCGCTCGAATCCGGCCGCCTGGATCGGCCACGGTTTGTATTCCAGGCCCTGCCACACGATCGACGTCGACTGCAGGTGACCGTGAAAGCGCAGTACGTCTCCATTAATCGCGGTGCAATCGACTTCGAACAGCTCGATACGATGCCCCGGCTCCAGCTGCTGAATATCGGATTTGATACCCATATGCGAGTCACCCCTCCAGCGCCAACACTCGCGCTTCCAGCTCAATGAACGCCTGAAGCAACGGGCCGATCAGTGCAGAATAATTGACCGCCAGCATGGGCCTGCCACCTTCCGACACGGTCACACCGGATTCATCGATCAGCATGCTCGTTTCGGTCACGGCCTCCGGAAATTCTTTCGCGACCTCCTGTGCGATGACCCCAAGCTGACGCGCGCGAGTCTCGTCCGACTTCATGATGTACGAGACGCCGCGAAGCCGCTTGAGCTTCTCGATCGCATTTTCGATCGTCTTCACCTCGTCCTTGATCGCTCGATCCGAGTTGACGTTGAATGCCGATGCTGCGACCGGCGCGAACGCGGCGGACGTATACGACACAACGTCCAGCGTGCCGCCCGTTGCGGAACAGCGAATGTTGATCGCCGCATCAGTGCTACCAATCCCAATCGAGCCGACGCCGGGATAGCCAGAGATCACCAGCGGGGCGTTCGCCCAATTTCCGTCCGGCGCGCTGGCGCTAATCGTGACCCGACTCCCGAAGTTTGTCATTGACGAGTAGTACGTCGGCGCAGTGAAGCGTTTGACGCCCGATACCTTTTGTTCGCCGTCGAGCGTCATCGGATTGGCAAGATTTCCGGTATCCCACGGCGTTAAGCCGCCCTTCCAAGTCGGCCGCGATCCGATGTAGCAACCAGCGCCACCATAGTCGATTCTGACTGCGCCGTCCTCCAAACCCCACGAGAAAGGCCGAAAGTCGTTCCACCCGCCCCACACATCGCCCTTCTTCGTTTGGAGGAAATAGACGTTGGAACCGTCGTTCCGCAGCATGGCCCCATGCTGCCCATTCACACAACGGAACGCCGTGGAATTCGCTGATTGCACTTCACCGGAAGAAATGATCCGGCCGCCAGCAGAAACGCCGCCGGCTACTGAGACGCTGCCGCCTACGGCGAGATCCCCGCCGACAGTCTCATTCCAAGATACGCGACCGCGCCCAACGACGTGCCAGTAGGCACCGCCGTCTGACACGTACTCGGCCCAATCCCCGTTATTCAGGATACTGACCGAAGCACCGTCCCCGGGCTGCACCCCGATGGTTACAGTCTGACCGAGATTGAAAAGGTGAATGCATGCGTTCTGCGGTACCGAGGCGGCATTCGGAAACTTGACGACCTTGCCAGCCTTGTCCATCACGAGGCAAAAGCGCGTGCCGACATGACTCGGCTGGAGGTCCGAGTTATCACTTAGATACGTATACTCGAGCGGCAGGCGCGCGGCGAGTGCATCGACGTTCGCGTTAAACCGCATATTCGCCGTACGTTGATCGTCGCCACCAGCGCCGCTGGGCGCTACACCAAGATTTGCTTTTTGCAGTATTGACATGTTTCCCTCTACGGCGCGAACGTCTCTTCAAACTGCGCCGTGATCGTGTACACGTTGCCGTTCTTCACCGGCTCGGTGTACTTCTCACATACGAATCGTCCCTGCGGCCGAAGTGGCGGTGTCCAGAAAAACGACACCGAGCCGGCATGCGCATCCAGGAACGCGAGGATTGCCGAGATCTTGTCGGCCTTCCCCACGAATCGAAGGTTGTACGGCGTCTGCCGGTTATTTAGGCCATCGGCCGCTCGCTGCGTGTACCCATCGCCAAAGCTGGCCTTTCGCACACGCAGCGTGGTATCGCCGCCGAATCCCTCGACCGTCGGCGACCAGATGAACGTGTCGGTCATCACCCCATCCCGTTTTTCAATTTCCAGAGCGCCCCACCCTGACGACTTTCGACCGCGATCAGCCCCTGCACCATCTGCGTGAGCTTCTTCACGAATTCAGCGCTCGCCATCATCTGCGACGCGTTGCCCGTGCCGCCGTCGATCGTCACCGGAATATTCAGCTCGATTCCGCCGCCCTGCGCGCTAAGCACGCCACCACCTGCCGAGCCGCCACCAACCAGCCCGCCGTTCGCAAACTTCGCGAACCCGAGATCCTGGCCGCTGTTGATCGCCTCGAGCAGACGGAGCACGCCCGGTTTGCGCACCGCCGCAGCCTTCACGACGAATTCCTCGTTGGAGAGCCACGCCGGAATGCTGTCGCTCGTCGACGTGCCCGGACCCGTTACCTGCCCGCCGGCCGCGAGATGGAAGCCGTACGCGTTGCCGCCACCCGCACCGAACATGCCGGACAACCCGCCCGACACACCACCAAGCAGCGACGACGAACTGAATCCACCCGCGCTGGCTGCGCCAAATCCGAGCGCCGAACCAAGCGCACCGAACACCGGCGCCATCGCGGCCCGCGCAGCGAACCGCGCGAGATCCGTGATCATGCTGTTGACGAGCCCCCGAAAATCCAGCTTGCCGGTGGACACGAACGAGGCGAGCGCATCCTCCATGCTCCGGAACGAACTCGTAAATGCGTCCTCCGCCCGACCTGCAGCGTTTTCCGCGGACTCCTGATACAGCGCCACCGCTCGACTCGCACCGATGCGCCAGTCGCGCTGAAGCGCGAGCCGCTGGTCGAAGTAGCCACGTTCGCGTTCGACCTGATCAGCCTCGGCCCGGTTGATGCGGTCGATTTCCGCAAGGTACTCAGGCGAGCCGAGCGTGCCGTCTTTTCGCGCACCCTTCGTGAAATCGTCGCGCCGGCGCCTGAATTCATCACCGACGCGACTCGTCGCCTGGTTCAGTTCGCGCGCGTTGTCGCCCATCGGCAACGCCGCCAGCTCGCGCTGGACCTCGCGCTGACGCTCCGACGCGTAGTCGGCCAGCTCCGCATCGATCTGCGCGCTGCGCTCCTTCAGCTTGTTGATCGCCTCGTGATAACGAACCTCCTTCTCCAGCTGCACAGCGCGGTCGTATGCCGCGCGAATTGCAGCCTGATCACGAATCAAGCTTTTGTCGCCGTCGGTCAGCTTCGCGCGCTTCGTCGCCAGATCCGCCAGCTTCTGGTCGAACCCGATCCGATCCTTTTCCGACTGCGTAAGCTTGTCGGTTGCGACGGCCTCGACGCGCAGCTGCGCAATGCGCTGCGCGATGTTGTCGAGCATGCGCTGGCTTTCCGGCTCGGCCCTCGTACCGCCGGAACGACTCTTGTGCGCGAGCCCCGGCGCGTTGACGCCGATCCGCGCGACCTGGCCGGCTGACTCCGACACCGTGTCGTCAAACGCCTTTTTGCCGCGCGCGGCAGCCGCCGCGAGTGCCGCGTCAGCGTTGAACCCGAATTTCTCGAATTTCTTGCTGACGAGATCCGCCTGAAATTCGGCCAGGGCACCGGCGACGACCATCTGCTGATTCATCAGCGCGAGCTCGCGCGTCAGATTGTCGATATTCCGCCGCGCGCCGGCCTCGGCCTTCGCGTCTTTATCCTGAATGGCTTTTTCCAGCGACTTGTAGGCGTCAGCACGCCCCGCAATCAAACCGGCCTGCCGGGCTTCAGCAGTGTTCGCGCCCTTCGTTTTCGCTTCGTATTCGGCGCGTTGCTGCGTGGTCATGCCGATAACGTCGGAGGCCTCTTTGAGCTTTTCGACGTACTTGTTCCAGGCCTCGGCCGCCATGCCGCCCGCGAAGAAATTATTCTCCTCCGTGAGCAGTCGAATACCGTCGGCTGCACCGCGCGCTGCCGCATCCATCGCGGCAAGCGTGCGCGTGCCCTTGTCGGCCGCCGCGCCAGCCGTGTCGATCGCCGACGCGGCTTGCACCAGCTCGGCGCGAAGATCGGCACCGCCCTGCGTCGCATCGACAAAGACACCGACCAGCGCCGCAATCTCGCGCGACTTCTCGTCGACGCCGAGGTTTTCCGTCTTGATCCGGTTCAGCCCTTCAATGAACCGATCGAGTGCAACCTGATTTTCGTCGGTGACGATCGGCCCGCTGTCACCGATCCCGGGAATGATGACGCTCTGCGATGCGCGCGCCGCAAGGCTGCTGTACGCGTCCGCTGCCTCGCTGCGCGCCGACGTCTGCGCCTGCTTCGCGCGATTGCGCTCGACCTCCTGCAGCAGCGGCGTCAGCTGACGATACTTCTCGATGATCTGGTCGAGCGGCGCCTGCATATCGATCAGGCTCGACGTCGCGCTGCTCGCGTGATCGCGAAACACCAGCCAATTCACCGCGGCGCCAAGCGCCACCGTGCCGACCGTCGCGATGATGCCGGGCAAGCCGCCCATAACCGCCAGCATTCCGGACCCGACCGAGCGCATCAGCGAGCCCGCGCGCGCGGCGACAGTCTGCGCCACCGCCGCTCGCTCGGTCGCAGCGGCGAGGCCCGCTGTCGCCGCCGTCACCGCGCGCTCGGCCCGCTCGCGGGCCTGTGTCGCCGCCGCGACCTGCCGCTCGGCGACAGCGAGCCCTCTCTCCGTCTCGGCCAAAGCCGCCGCATAACGCGTCTGGTCGACAGTGCCCTTAGCCGCCGCAGCCTCCAGCGCCACGCGACGCTGCTGTGCCAGCGCCAGCGATGCCTCTGCCCCCGTCAGCTCGCGCTGCGCCGCCGCCGTCTCGCGAGCGATCACCGCCGCGTACGGCGTGCCGGCGATTCGCCTGCCGATCTCCTGGCTATTCGCCAGATTCGTTCGTGCGACCGCGACCTGCGCCACCGCGCTCGCCTCGATCGCGCGAGCCTCGGCGAGCTTCGCCTGCGTGTACTGAATCGAACCAGCCGTCAGGGCAGATTGCATCCCGAGGCTTTCTCGCATCGCCCGCATGCCCGCCAGCTCGGCCGCCGCCGCGACTTCCGACGCCTGCGCACTCTGCAGCTTAGCCGCAGCGGCATCGCGATCAGTTTGCGCCTTCGTAATCGTGACGAGCGCAGCCGCGTTTTCCGCCTGCGCCTTCGCGAGCAACGCCTGCCGCTCGGCGTTCCACGCAATCGCCGACTTGCCGACGGCCGCCGCGGTCATCGCGAAATAGAGCCCGACCCGACCGGCTACAAGCGACGCGCTGATCGCTACGATCTGGTCGAGGTGATCTGCAACGTAGATCACACTCTGCGCCAGCTTCGCGCTCGCACCAGTCGCCTCATTCGCGTGCCCGACGTACGCGACGATTTCAGTTTGCAGGCGCGTCATCGCCTGCCCGACCGTCATATCGACCTTTCCGAATAGCGCGTCGGTGCTCGAACCTGCATTCTTGAGCGAGTCGATCAGGTTCTCGACGGTCAGCTTGCCGTCTTCGGCCAGCGCCTTCAACTCGGACGTGCCCTTACCCATGCCGCGCGCGATGGCATCGGCAACGCCCGGCAGTTCCTCCAGTACGCTCTTGAGATCCTGCCCGCGCAGTTGGCCGGATGCGAACGCCTGACCGAGCTGCACGATCCCGAGGCGCGCCGTGTCGGCCGACACGCCCGACAGCGCAACCGCCTTACTGATGGTTTCGACCAGCGGGCCAACCTGCTTTATCGACAGGCCCAGGTGCGACGTGTTGTTCGCGATCCGCTGATACAGCTCGGCAGTCGCATCGAGCGGCTGCCGCGTAGCTTGCGCGATTCGCAGCACGTCGTTCTGCGCGACCGCGAAATCGATCTGATCGCGCGTGACGATCTTGAGCCGGTTGCTCAGGTTCGTCCATTCGTCGGCATACTCGATCAGCTGGTGCACGCCGAACGCAGCAGCAGCAGCCTGCGCGTAGGCGGTGAGCGAGCCGCGCGCGGACTCGATCGCGCGGACCGTGACCTGTACGCTCGACGCGTTCGACGCAAACGCTGCGTCAGCAATCCGGCCTCCGTCCCGAACCGCATTGAAATAGCCGTTGGCCGTCGACCCAAGCTGCTGCATGCGCCGATCGTACTGGGTCGTATTCGCGGTTACGCTGACAATCAGCTCGCGCAGACTCGTTGCCATAGTTGTTTTCCGCCTACTTTGCCATGCTCATGAGGCCCATGAAGAACGGATCGTCCGCAACCTCTTGAGCACTCTCCACCTCACCGCCACCCCAGTTCGGCAGCATGTCTGACACTTTCACCTTCGCACCCTGCGCCTGGAACACTGCCGATGCCACCATCGCTGCGTGCAAGTCGTAACGGTCATCGCTGATCGGCGACTCGGCATCCAGCGCCTGCCACAATGCGAACTCAGCCGAGGACATCTGCGCACGCAGCTCGGCAAGTGTCCTGCCGAGCCGCAAAGCCAGCGTCAGTTCGAGTCGGAGATCGGGGTTTCGGCGGAGGGCTTTTTTCCATCGTCCTCCGCGCCAGCCTTGAGATTGCCGAGTTCGATCGCCTTGTTGACGATGCGATCGTGCGCGGAACCGTATGCGGTCGCGACCGCGGCAGCGTCACCGTCTTCGAATTCGCGACGCCATCCGGCCGCCGTCTCGACGTATAGAACGCGTACGAACAGGCGCGCGGCGGCCAGCTTGTGCTCTTCCGCACTGACACGCTCGTACTTCGCGCGAGCCGCTTCCTCGTCGTCGCCGAGCTCAACGCCAGCAGCCAGGCGCAGCGGCTCGAGCCAGAATGCTCGATCCTCCAGCAACGGCTCGCGCACTGCCACGGTTTCCCCGCCCCACTCCGGCATCGGGAGCAGTTCGTGCCGCCAACCGGCGAGCGGATTCAAAATTGCGGCGCGCAGCGCGCCGGCTTTTATCGGACTCTTTGTCATCAGATTTCCCTTGGTGAGACCCATCGATTAGCCGGCCGGCTGAGCAGGCGGCGTCAGTTTCGGCGAGCCACTGACGCGCACACTGAACGTCGCGGCAATGAGGCCATCCACGCCAGCCGACCACGTGTACTGCCGCACCATGCCGACGAACAAGAATTGCGAGCCATCGACGAACGTCGCACGGAAGACGCGCTTTTCCCCGGTAGAGCGCGCTGCGCGAAGAATGCCCTGCCCCTCATCAGTCGACGAAAAGTTACCGTCGACCGAGAACTCGCCCGGATCGGGCAACCCCAGCTCGTACTCCTTTTCCTCGCTGGCGAGCGTGGTTGCATCGATTTCGGACGACTGGCCGCCCTGCCACTGGAACGTCTTGCCCGTCGTGTTGAGATCGACGAACGTGAGCGTTTTGCTTTCGAGGTCCGTCGACACGGTCTTCGAAACCTCGACCTTGGTACCCTGCGCCTTGATGCGCTTGCTTTTCTCGGCCATATACCCCTCAAACGAAAAAGGCCCGCACTCGGCGGGCCGTACACACATCTAAGTCCGTCAAAACTGAACGGAGATTTCGAGACTTACCCGGAAATCTCCGGTTTCGCTCGAATAGTCGTCGGGAAGCTCGTCAATGCCACCGACAGAAAACTGCCCGCTCGTCGATGCGCGATCGATCACCTGGTCAGCAAGCGCATCTGCTTCGGTGTAGGTTTTGGCATACACGTCGATCTGGAACGCGCCAGCCTTGCCGCCCGTCGCCCCGCCTATTGCCATATCGCGCGCTCCGCTCACACGTGACACAACGTAGTAGGGAGACGTCGCCTTGGCAGGTGCGACGGTGACATAGCCCTTGGCAGCGCCGATCACACCAATTGCATCTCGAATTACCAGCGTGCTCAAAACCGACCTCCGATCGCCGTATCGATCGCACGCGCGATCTCGGTTCGAATCGCACCCTCGGCCCGGTCGATCGAGGTGTCGAACGATGGCCGTACGAACGGCTGCGCCCGCATCTGCTGCGTGCCGAGCTCGACAAATCGCCAGTAAAAAGCATTGTTCGGCGAATCGGCCCCGCCCTTCGTTCGTACACGCACTCCAGCCGTTGCGATACCAGGCGACTCCTTCTGTCGAAGCGACGCCGAAACGATGTTCCGCTTCAGCTTCCCTGTCTTTTTCGGCGCTCGCGCGCGTGCCTCGTCACGAATTACCTTAGCGCCCGCCAATGTCGCGCGTCGGAGCGCCTTCGTTGACTGCGACTTAGCAAGCTTCGCGAAATCGGCCTGCAGATCGGCGAGCCCGAGAATCTGGACGCTAGACATACTTTTCTCCCACCTTTACCGACAGGTCGAGATACCCACGTGTCCGGGCAGGCAAAACTGCAGTGATGTCGTACAGCCGCCCGTCGTATCGCACACGCATTTGCTCGTCGAGCCCTGCCCGATATCGAATACGCATGCTGGCGACCGTCGAACCTCGAACTGCTCCTGAAACGACGTGCTCTTTTCCGTTCACGAACAGCACATCGGCCCAAGGTCGCGAGTGCACGACCCACGCATCCGGTAGCGGCTCGCCGTTCTCGTTTTCTTCCCCGCTCGGCCGCTCGATGACGATTCGCTCTTTCAGTTTCCCGGCTTTCATCAAAACCTCGGAGGAACGGTGATCGAGTCGAGCAGTAGGTCTGCATAACCGTCCGGCATCTGCGCAATTGCCTGGCCTTCGGAAAAAAGCTCTCGATGGTCGTAAGCCCACGCAGCCGCAAGCAGCATCCATGACCGCACCGACGGGTGCTTGTCGATGTCGATTCCTGCCTGATACGTGATCGTCACTGCTCGCGCGTTCGGCCAGTGAGTGGCTCCAAGCAACGCGCACAACGTTTCACGCCCGAGCTGAACAAGCTCATACCCTTTCGGGTCGAGTGTCGACGCCGCGCCGGTGCCATCGCGAATCTCGATGCTGTCGACGCGCAGCGCTTGCCCGATCGAGAGCGGAAAATCACCTACCGGGAAACCCGCCAGCCGCTCAAAGTACCGCGCCTTTCGAATCGCGGCCCCTGACTTCCGCTCGGCCGCCTGACGCGCACCGGGAATCACCGTGTGCTCGATGAACTCCCGTTCCTCTTCGTCATCAATTCGACACTGAATCGCAACGTCTTCGAAGGTAAGCGGCTCCGCGTCGTCCAGGTATTCGACGAGAACAGCAGCCATCTCGGATTACCCCTTCGCCGCGGCGGGCTTGAGCGGTTCGGCCTTCGCTTGCGCCTTTGTTTCCTTCGGCTCATGTTCGGACATCACCGCAATTTCCGCATCGACGAGCCGATCTGCATGCTCATCCACGAACCCCGCAATGTCGCCCGGCGTGTACTGCGCGTAATGCCGCTTGAACTTGACCACCTTCATGTTTTTCTCCAATTGGCGGCCCGAACGCGACGGATCGAGCCGCACGGTTGCGACATCGCTTACGCGCCCCAGGTCACGCCGGCCAGCACGGAAATCGACTCGACGTGACGCGGGCCGAAGTCATTCTTCGCGATCACGCGGATCAGCGTCTGATCGCGCTGGAATGCACTGACCACCTCGCCGGCCGCGTCCTTGTAAGTCGCCTCCTTGCTGTAGTCGATCTCGAGCGTTTCCGCTTCGCCGATGAACACGTCGCCGAAGTCGGTGAAGTAGATCTCCGATTCCTTGCCGGCTTCACCGAGATTGATCGGCACCTGCGTCGTCTTCCCGACGGGATAGCCCTTAAGCATGCCGTTTGCGAGTTCCGGATAGACCTTGTTGCCGTTTCCGTCGCGCAGGCCTTCGAGAAAGCGGAACGTACGCGGCGCCATGATCCAGCCGGGTTGCGTCAGATTCGCATCGGCGTTTTCGAGCGCGAGAATGGCCTTGCCGAGATCGGTTTCGATCTTCTGCAACGTCGAACCGTCGCTTGCCTTAAGGACGTTGCTTTCGAGCGCCCAGAAGCGCAGGCCCTTCGGCGTGTTCGCCGTACCGTCGTCGCGGATGAACGCCTTGTCCTCACGCGCGCCGATCGCGGCAGTGAGGTCGCCGACCACGATTTGATCGACGTTCGGATTCACGCCCGCGTACTTGATCAGATCGTTCGCGATCGGCACCAGCGCGGCCATCTTCTTCGCCGACAGCTTCAGATCGTCGAACTTTTGCTCCGTCGCCGGCATGTCGCTATCGGCTCCGATGTAGCCGACGATGGCACCGCCCTTCAGGCGCGGCATCGTGACATTGCCGTTCTCGAACGGCAGCGTACGTGCGCCGAGCCTGCGAACGACGGACTTCGGACGCAGCAGTTCGATCACTTCGCTCGACAGGTTTTCCGGCACGAGCACGCCGCCTGCGCTCGACGAGAGCGTATTGAGCGACATCGCGACTTCCTCGCCGAAGCCGCGCTCGATCGCGAGTTTCGAAGCGAGCTGTGCGTCGCCACGCGCCGCCGCGAGAGCGCGGACCATACGCGCCATCTTTGCGCCCTTCACTTCCTGGCCCTTCGGCTGCGCGGCCACGGACGCTGCACCCGGCGCAGCAACTGCGGCCGGCGTCGGATCGACCGGCACTGCTGCTGCTGCGGCCATGCGCTCTGCAGCTTCCGCGCGTTCGATTTGCGCGGTCAGATCGTTGAATTTCGAACTGAGCTGCTCGAATTCGGTCTGTTGCTCGACCGACAACGCGGTGCCGCCCACCTCGATCTGGGCCAATGCCTGAACACGCTGATTGATGGCAGCACGTTCGCGGCGGAGTTCATTGATGTTCACTACCCTTCTCCTAAAAAAAATGCCACCCGAAGGTGGCTGTGCTCAACTGAGACGCGAACGCGTTCTGACGTTGATCGTGGAAATCCGATTTTTTGCGACTGGCTACATCATGGATTGCATATTCATTGCCGCCGCACGCGCCGACACACTACGTCGGGTGCTCCCGCCCTGACGCTCGGCTCGTGATGCGCGTACTTCCGCAGCGATCCGGTTGATTGCTGCCTGCGGCGTCTCGATGCTGTCCGCAAGCCCGACGTCGACACCTTGCTGCCCAAAGAAGATGCCCGCCTGGGTGTCCTTCACCGCCTGCGTGCTCAAGCCACGGAAGTTCGCGATCGCGTCGACAAACTGCTTGTAGCTGTTCTGCACCATGCTGGTAAGAAACGATAGCGACTGATCGCTCAGCGGCTCATGCGGCGTCAGGTCGTTCTTGTGATCGCCGGCAAACACCGAAGTCACCTTGATCCCTTGCTGCTCGTCACGCTGCGAAACGTCGAGATGGTTGGCGATCACGCCAATGGACCCGACGCCCGACGTCCGGCTGACGATCACCTTCGAAGCCGCGGCAGCGATGAGATAGCCCCCCGAGAAGGCCGAGAAATTGACGATGGCCGTGATCGGCTTGACCAGCGATGCGGCGCGAATGTCGTCAGCCAGCTCGAACGCACCGGTCGCGCTACCGCCGTTGCTGTCGATATCGAGAACGATATGTTCGACGGCCGGGTCCGCAACCGCCTGATTCACGGCTGTACGCAAACCCTCGTAGCTGGTCATCGGCTCGCATGGATTCATATGCGCCGAGCGCGACACCAGAATTCCCGATACCGGAATGATGTCCATCCCGGTATCGGCCACCAGGGCACGGCGACGCTCCGACGCCGCAGCCATCTGCGCCCCGCTGTCGAACTCGTCATCCTCCATGATCTTGGGCTGCACGCCGTTCACGGTCAGGTTGACGATGTTCAGGTTGAGTGCCTGGTTCGCCCACTGCACCGCGAGCGACATCATCGGGTCCGTGACGAGCTGCGGCTGATTGAAAATCAGACTTGCGAGTCTGAGGTGCGGTTTCAAGATAGGATCCTCCCAATTTCGTCGATCTGCGCTTTCGTCGGCTCGGTCTTCCCGCCGGGGAATTGTTGCGGCTTCGACGCATCGACCATGTTCATCGGACTCAGGTAGATGTCGCCACCCTTGACTGGCGGCATGTTTTCGAGTCGCCTGATGTCGTTGATCGAAAGCCAGCCCCACTGACGCCCGACCGCGTATGCGGCGTATCGCGACGACTGATCACCACGCAGCAGCCCGGCGAGGTTGTATTCGATGAAGTACTGCTTCCGCTCCGACGGCAGCAAAAGGTCTCGTGTTTTCGCCTGCTCATGCCGCTTGACCCACGGCAAAAGCGTGTAGATCACGAACTGGAGCGACTGATGCTCAATGTTGCTAAACGTGGCTCGCTCCAGTTCGTTCACCATGTGAGCCGGGATCTTGTAAATCCGCGCGATGTCGAGCGCCGACAAGCGCAGCGCGTCGATCAGCGCTGCGTCAACATTCGTCATCGACAGCGGCTTGAAGGTCATGCCTTCTTGCAACAGAGCGACTTTCTTCGCGTTGCCGGACCCGCCAAACTTCGCATTCCAGCCGTCCGTGATTCGATCAACGCTGGCCTGATCCTTGAGCGCCTGGCTTTCCTTCGGCCGCTCGATTACGCCTGACAGCGCAGTGCCGTTCATGAACGACTTACCGGCGTACTGTTGAATTGCCTGCGCATGCCCGATTGCGTTTGCGTGAAGCAGAACCGGCGACAATCCGGTATAGCCGTTAATCGACATCCATCGAACGTGATGCACCATCCGCTTCGGCATCGGATCGGATCCGTAGACCCGATAGAACGGCATCAGGTCCGAGCCTTTCATGACCGTCACCGCCTCATTATCGAGCGGATACAGCCCCTGGATAACTCCATCCTGGTCGCGATCGATGAAGCTGTAGCTGTTGCCACGTAGACCCACCGCAACCTGCGATTGCTCCTGATACTCAAACGGCGTCTGCCACGGGTTCGGCTCGTGTTTCAGGATCGAATACAGAGGGTGATCTATCGCCGGCTTCCTGTCGTCACCCGAACGCTCATACAGCTCGATCGGCAACTGCGCGATGCTCTCCGAAAGCAGCGTGACGCAGTTTTGCAGGACCGTCAGCGACAACGCGCTCGCTGGCGTAACCACCTGACCGGCATCTGAACGCGAGCTACCTAAAAGTGCCGACAACCATCCTCCACCGCCCATCTGCGCCTGACCGCCGTTGGACAGAAATTGCCTACTGAAGAACATGGGTCACTCCTTCGGATGAGCCGTGCGTGCGGCCCTGGCCGCAGCCAGATCCGCCAAAAACGCCCACATCAGAAGCAGGACGCCAGCAACAATCAACCCGGCCGGCAAGCTGATCAGCACCACGCCAGTAACCAGCAACGCAAACCCAAGCAGGCCGGCCACCCAAGCCGCAATGCCAATTGAATTCAAACGCCTACTCCTTGATCGTAGATCGACTCTGAATCGACGCGATCGGCAAGCATCGCGCGCCCCATCGCCATGATGAGCGCCACGGCGCCGTCGATTTTGTTGTCGTTGCCCTGCTTGATCGGACGCACCACGTCGTCATTTCCCGGCAGGTTCTTGCCGATGACGTTGCTGATACACCACGTCATGATCGGATTACCGTCGTGATGGAATCGGCCTGCGGTAATCGCCGCCTCAAGCTCCTTCATCGGGTCGGACATGTTCGTGTAGTTCTGCACGATCGTGACCGGCGTCAGCCCTTCATCTTCGAGCTGATGCGAGAGGTTCGTCGAACCGTGCGGGTCCAACGGCGTGCACTGCACTGGGCACAACCGATTTGCGTCCTTCGCCTCCTCGAGAATGTCTCGATAGTCGATCTCCGCTCCATCCGTTTCGAGCAAATAACCCTGATTGACCCACGCCTGATACCGCTCCGCCATACGACGGTTGTCGGTATTGCGCACCGTGTCCTCCGGTACCCAGAATCTCGGTGCAACACAGAAGTAGTGCCGCCTCCCGTCGATGTCGCGCCATAGAAGTCGAGCCATGCTGTTCAAGTCGAGCTTGCGCGCCATATCGAACGCGAGCACGCTGTCTTGCCCCTCGAACTGTTCAAGCGTCAGCGAACGGTCCTCGCAAGCCTTCCAGTCTTCGAGGTTGAAATAGCCCGCCTTGGCCGAGGTCCACACGTTAAGGTGCTTCGTCTTGAACGTGTTCGTGAAGCGCGCTGAATTAATGGCCCGCTGCTGCTGGCTCTCCAGATACTCCTGGTAGACCGAAATTCCGATATTCGGATTGGCCTTCGCCAACACTCGCGGATCCGTCCAATCGTCCCCTTCGTCGATCGTCCAAATCCAGCCGAAAAGCTCGTCGTCGGGAACCGTCCCTTCGAGCATTTCGATCACCTGCCGGCGTTTGTCGAAGCACGGACCCTCAATGTTCGCGCCGGCCGTCGTGATGATGAACATCAGCGGTTGTCGACGCGCTCCCATGCCCGTGAGCATCGTCTCGTACTGAACATTCGTATCGTCCTCGTGATACTCGTCCTTGATCGCGCACGACGGAGAAGCACCGTCGCCCGGATTCCCGATGATCGGCTCAAAACGGCTACCGTCTTCCGGGCGATTGAGTGCCTGCGCGTTGACTTCGATACCAAGGTGCTCGACGAGCATCGGGGAACGGTTGACCATCAGACGGGCCGGCCGGAAGACCTCCCATGCCTGCCGCTCGGTCGTCGCGCCGCAGTACACTTCGGCGCCGAATTCGTCGTCCGCGGTGAACATCGCAATGCCGACGCCTGCGGCAATCACACTCTTGCCGTTCTTACGCGGCACCTCCCAATACGACTCGCGGAACCGTCGAAATCCGGTCTTTTTCTTGACCCAACCGAACGTGCACGCAAGTCCGAAGAGCTGCCATGGTTCCAGCGTGACGAGCTGCCGCTTATAGGCCCATTCGCCCTTCGTGTGCGGTAAAAGCTGAATCAGCCGGAGCTTCTTTTCTGCTTTCGCGGAATCGAATCTGTACTTGAACGAGGCAGACCGGCTGGCCACAATGTCGTCCAGATGGCGCTGGCACGCCTGCTTTACCCACCGACATGCGAGAACCTTTCCGCGCACAACGTCGCGCGCGAACTGGTTCGCTCGCGCGACCAGCGGAAACGACTCTCGTGCCATGCTTTAACCCAGCAGATCGGCAAACGGATTGCCGGCGTTTTTCTTTTTCGGACCAATCAGGCGCTGGCGGCTCGACGGGTCGAGTCCGAGCATGGCTCCGAACGTTGCCATCTGACCGGCCGCCTCTTTGACGACGGTCGCGGCCGGGTTTTTCACCGGCCCGCCCTGCGCCCCCATCACCACGGGGCCTTCTTTCGCCAACTGCTCTTGCGCACGGCGCCAATTGCCATATGCAGCGCAGAAGATCTCGACGTTGTGCAGATCCGTGAACTGGAGGATTTTCTGCTTACACAGCAGGGGCGCAACGCGCTCCCACATCTCCACTGCTGCGTCGTCGAGCCACTCCGGCGCTTCGATGTTTGTGACCAGGCCGAAATCGGGTTCCTGGGTATTTAACTGCCGCTTTCCCGGATTCCCTGCGGCCTCCTTTCTTGCAACGGGCTTCGGTCGACGTCCGGAGCGGCCCGCAACTCCGGGCATATTTCGCTCAACCTTTAAATTTCATTTTTCGCGGGTGTAAAAATTCGACGAAGCGGGCGGTCCCAAAGGCGACGCCTTTTAGACATTGTCACGCCCCCTCCCGGCTCGGCGCATCCGCCGGGCGGCCAACGACCGGCACGGCCACTCCCTCGTCACCGCAACCGCTCGTGCGCCGTCTTCGCCGCATGACAGTCACGACAGATTGCTTGCAGGTTCTCGTCGAAGTCGGCACCGCCCCTCGCCTTCGCGATGACGTGGTCAACGGCAGTGGCGGCCGTCACGCGCCCCGCTTGCAAACAGGGCTGACAGAGACCGCTATCGCGCCTCAGAATGCGTTGCCGGATCTTCTCCCATACGCTTCCGTAGCCGCGCGCATGCCGATTGCCGCGCACTGTGTCGGGCCTCCACTTGACCGCTTCATGCGCGTGTTGATTGCAATGCGATTTGCCGCCCGCAACAAGCGATCCGCAACCACGGTGCTTACACGGCTTCAGAATGCGAATTGGCATAGGAGGTCACGGTGCGAGCGGCATCGGCTTCGGTCGGATGCGCTGCGAGTACGGCAGGACAAGGCCGGTATTTTCTGCGTCATAGCAAATTACCGCGTGCCACGGCTTACGTCGCTCGCATCGCATCTGGTAGCGCCTAGTACAATGACTTCGCCGGAATAGCCGGCATTGATCAATGCCTGGAGGCCAAATGAAACGAGACAACAAGTTAATGCAGTCGATCCTCAAAGTTCTTGAGGATAGTGAAAGCGGATACCTGACGGGAAGCGGAATCCGCTATGCGCTAGCCGAAAACGACGTATCGAAAGACGATGCCATCAATCACCATATCCACTTGCTTGCTGATCGGGGGTTGGTCGACATTAGCGACAGGGGCAATATCCGGCTCACGTGGGACGGTCACGAGGCATTGAAGTCCAAGGCTAGCATTTTCGGTTGAGCAAACGGAAAAAGCCCGCGAGGCTTACACCAGCGGGCTTTTGGACGATGCGAGGCAGCAGCAACAGCGCCCACGATGAACTGTGATCGCGAGCACATCGGCTCTTTACCTTATATAACACTACGACCGCCCTTTCGAACGGAAAGATCATGCGAAGAAAAGCTAGGGGCCGATGCATTTCGTCGCTGCTGCACGCTCATTATACCTGTTCCATCGAAACAAAAAAGCCCGCGCGGTAATCCGGGCGGGCTTCATTTGGGCGCATTTCGCGCCCGACGTCGTCAATATAGCGAAACGAGAACGGGTTTACAAGCACTTTATGTGTATAAGGCTTCCCCGGACCAAACAGGCGACGTCAAATCGACTGACTCATGTCAACTACCAGAGGACGCTGCCGAAGCGCGAAGGGTTGCTCACCGTCGGCTCCGGTCTCACGGCGACATACATGTGGCTTGAGAGTCTGCGTCTAACGAAGCCACTCACCCGTGTTATGTGACAGTCGAATGACCGCTCATTAACGTGCGCGGAACAAACAGAGCAGTGCATCCTCACGTCTCATCAAATTTATGGGTAGGTGACCTTCCCCCTCTGAAGTATCCCACTGTAAAGTTAGTGGCAAGGCCGCAGGAGAAACCTTGTCATGAAGAAGTCGCGGTTCAGCGAAGAGCAGATTATCGGGGTGCTGAAGGAAGCCGATGCC
>NZ_JAAGPH010000011.1:0-93059 GCF_017104705.1 Burkholderia sp. Se-20373
GCCGCCAGCGCGGCCCAGATCGCGGTGGCGCGCGCGGCGCTCATGCCGCGCACGGCGCCGCACACGACGTGCGGCGCACCCGCTTGCGGCAGCGGGCCGGTCGTGACGTGAGCGCCGCGCGGACGATTGGGGTCAGCATCGAAGAAGATTCCGTAAAGCATTGCGCGGCCCGCCTCCCCGCAGGCCGCGCGTCACGAAGCCCGTGCGGGCTCCCCGTCTCGGCCGGTATCCGGGCTGGCGGCGGTCCGGCTCGCCTTCCCGCGCGATGATGCGCAGTGGCCCGCGTCCGCATGCAGGAGCTGCACGCGAAACGCGCCCGAGCCGGCCTGCGTCACGAGACGCGGCCGCTTACCGTTGCGGGGGCAGCGCAGGTTGGCGGGCTTCCGGCGCCCGCGCCCTGCTTCCCGTTTAACCGCGCGTTCCACGCGCGAGCACCGAGGCGGCGCCAGTTTAGGAGCGGGTCGCGCGAGCGTCAAGGAAGCGTCCGGACACGCACGGGACGCGCTGATTCGCGGCAAGAAGCAGGGGTGTTACGACTGGAAACGTTACAGATGTCGGATTGCGCGTTATTCCGCGCTAAAATGCTGGGTCTTTAGAGGACGCAGCAAATGCTCAACGAACTCGAAACCCTATCTCAAAATATTGGCCGTCTGATTTCGCTGAACAAGCGCTATCACTCGGAACGGCTCGCGCTCGAGGAGCAGGTCGCGCAATTGCGCGCGGATGCGGACGCTGTCCGCGCGGAACTCGCGCAACTGCGCGATGAACGCAATGCACTTGCGGCCGAGCGTGACACGCTGTCGGCAAAGATCGACGACGCCCAGGTGAAACTGAACGCGATTCTCGAAAAGCTGCCGCGCTCGAAAAATGCGGAGCAAGCCGACAACCAGCTCGACCTGCTGGATGCGCAGGCGCGTACGGATGGCGATGACGCGGCCAGCCATGGAGAACATGCATGAGCACCAAGCAGATCGAAGTCTCGATTCTCGGTCAGGCCTATCGGCTCGCCTGCTCGGCCGAGACCGAAGCGGCGCTGCTCGAAGCGGTCGCACGCGTCGACGCCGAAATGTCGAAAATCCGCTCGAACAGCTCGGTACGCGGCACCGATCGCATCGCCGTGATGGCGGCGCTGTCGCTCGCGTCCGAATTGCTG
This sequence comes from Burkholderia sp. Se-20373, assembly GCF_017104705.1. Taxonomy (NCBI): domain Bacteria; kingdom Pseudomonadati; phylum Pseudomonadota; class Betaproteobacteria; order Burkholderiales; family Burkholderiaceae; genus Burkholderia; species Burkholderia sp. Se-20373. The sequence goes on from NZ_JAAGPH010000011.1 coordinate 1,154, forward strand.
CGGCTGCAAACGAGCGTGCGGCACGGTGAAGCATTTCCGGCCGAGGAAATCCGTCGTACAATGCACCAGATGAACGAACAGCTCGGCGCGGTGCTCGCACAGCACGAGACGCAGTAACGTTTTAATCGATGCGTCGATTCCCCTTGATCTCGGCGATCAACGGTGGTCAAATTGGCGCATCGAATCACAGTTCAGTCAGCTTCCCTGCCTGGTTCGCCAAGGTCATATATTCCTTGAACCAATGCCATGTGCACGGTTGCGGAAATTTGTAGCACGGGCGCGCGCGTCACTCTGTCTGATGTACCCGAAGTGCTGCTAACTGCGACCAATTCTGAACCTCAGGTTCAGGATGCCGGCCTAGCGGCCAAGGCGGGGGCCTATCCAACGGCATCGGGCGAAGCCCGGTGCCGTTTTCTTTTGTAGCAGCCTCTTTCTGCGTCGATCACGATCCATGCAATACTGGCTGATGAAGTCCGAACCGGACGAAGCAAGCATCGACGATCTCGCCAACGCACCGCAGCGCTCGCTGCCGTGGACCGGCGTGCGCAACTATCAGGCGCGCAATTTCATGCGCGACACGATGAAGATCGGCGACGGCGTGCTGTTCTATCACTCGAGCTGCCCCGAGCCCGGCATCGCGGGCCTCGCCGAAGTGTCGTCGACGCCCTACCCCGACCCCACGCAGTTCGATCCGACAAGCCCCTATTACGACCCGAAGTCGACGCAGGAAGCACCGCGCTGGCTGCTCGTCGACGTGCGCTTCGTGAAAAAAGCGCCGCTCGTGCCGCTTGCGGCGCTGCGCGAACACGACGAACTCGCCGACATGCGCGTGCTCGCGCGCGGCAACCGGCTGTCGATCACGCCGGTCACGCGCGCCGAATGGCGCTTCATCACCGAAAAGCTGATGAAGTAGGCACACGCCAAAGGTCAAATCTGGTCAGGATGCACTGCCGCAACGGAACTCGCGGCACGTTCGCGCGGCCTAAGCAACCACTGTCGGCCGATCAGGCCGGCTGTCGTTTTTTCGTCGCGCGGTACGCCCGCGTCGTGCACGCGCAATCCGCGTGCACGCTCTCGCACCAGGAGTCCAACAATGACCAAGAAATCCGCACTCGCGCTGTCGCTCGCCCTTGCCGCCGCCGTTCCCGCCGCGCTGACGCTCGCGTCGACCGCCGCGCACGCGCAAACCGCGAACCCGCACTTTCCGGAGCCGGCAGGCGTGCTGTCGCTGTCGTCGCAGGCCAGCGCGGACGTGCCGCAGGACATCATCCACATCACGCTGTTCTACGAGCAGCAGGCCAAGGATCCGGGCAGCCTCACCGCGCAATTGAACCAGCGCGCCGATGCAGCGCTGTCGCAGGCGAAGGGCGTATCGGGCGTCACCGCACACACGGGCGCCTTCTCCGTGTACCCGAGCACCGATCGTGACGGCAAGATCTCCGCATGGCGCGGTCGTACTGAAGTGGCGCTCGAATCGCGCGATTTCGCTGCCGCGTCGAAGCTTGCGGGCCAGTTGTCGAACCTGATGCAGGTCGCGAACGTCGAGTTCTCGCTGTCGCCCGAAGCGCAGCGCGCGGCCGAGCAGAAGCTGACAACCGAGGCGATCAAGTCGTTCCGCGCGCGCGCGGATGAAGCCGCGAAGGCATTCGGTTATGGCAGCTACACGATCCGCGACGTGAACGTCGGCGGCGGCCGCAACGTACAGCCGTACCCGCGCATGATGGCGATGGCCGCGGCGCCGATGGACAGCGCGAAGATGAGCGCACCGATCGCGGTCGAAGGCGGCAAGGCTACCGTGTCGGTCACCGTCAACGGCTCCGTGCAGATGAAGTAACACGCAGCGCACGGTAGTCCGAAATGAAAAACGCCGGCCCGAGGGCCGGCGTTTTGCGTTGACCTGCAGGGTGCCGATGCATGCGCCGATCGCACGTGCATCGACATCGCATCACGCAGCGGCATGCGCCGCGCGGCGTCGATACGCCCAGACCATCAGCGCGACGCCCGCGAGGATCATCGGCAGCGACAGCCACTGCCCCATCGACAGGCCGAGCGCGAGCAGGCCGAGGAAGTCGTCGGGCTCGCGCGCGAACTCGACCGTGAAGCGCGCGAGGCCGTAGCCGATCAGGAACAGCGCGGACACGGCGCCCATCGGCCGCGACTTGCGCGCGAAGAAGAACAGCGCGAAGAACAGCGCGATGCCTTCGAGCGCGATTTCATAGAGCTGCGAAGGATGGCGCGGCAGCATCTGGTATTGCATGAACACGTCGGCAAGATGCCACTTCTCGACGAGTTCCGGATGCTTCGGCAACCATGCCGCATCGTCGCGCATCGCGCCCGGGAACAGCATCGCCCACGGTGCCGAAGGATCGGTCACGCGTCCCCACAGCTCACCGTTGATGAAGTTGCCGAGCCGGCCGGCCGCGAGCCCCGTCGGCACCATCGGCGCGACGAAGTCGGTGACCTGCAGCCAGTGGCGCTTGCGCTGCCACGCGAACAGCATCATCGCGAGCGTCACGCCGAGGAAGCCGCCGTGAAACGACATGCCGCCTTCCCACACCTTGAATACGTCGAGCGGATGCGAGAAGTAGAAATCGGCCTTGTAGAACAGCACATAGCCGAGCCGGCCGCCGAGCACGGTGCCGAGCACGCCGTAGAACATCATGTCGTCGATGTCCTTCGCGGTCCAGCCCTGCGCCGCGACGTGCGGCAGCTTCAGCCGGATCCGGCCGACGACGATCGCCGCGATGAAGCCGACGAGATACATGAGCCCGTACCAGCGCACGGCCAGCGGCCCGAGATGGATCGCAACGGGGTCGAAATTCGGGTGAATGATCATGGGTTAGCGAAGAAGTTTTCGAATGCGGTACGGCCGTCGCAAACGCGCCGCACCGCGCGTTGGACGGCACCGGCGCGTCATCGTTCACGTCACGTGGCGAGGCCCTGCGCGCGCACGACGTCGATGAAGCCGGCCAGCACGGGGCTCACGTCACCGGTGCGCCACACGAGGCCTGTCTCGACGACCGGCGCGTGATCGGCAAGCGGCCGGTAGACCACGCCGGTGCGCCGCAGGTTACGCAGCGATTGCGGCACCAGTGCGACGCCCATGCCGGCCGACACGAGGCTGACGATCGTCTGCATCTGGATCGCCTCCTGGCCGATGTGCGGCGTTGCCCCCGCCGCGCCGTAGCAGCCCGTAATGATGTCATAAAAGCCGGGCGCCAGACGACGCGGAAAGATCACGAGCGGCAACGCGGCAACCTCGGCGAGACGAACGGGCACGTCTTCCGGCGCCTCGCTCGCCGCGGCCGGCATCGCCACCACCAGCGGCTCGCGCATGACGGGCAGGTACGACAACCCGGCCGCGTGGCGCGGCGGCACGGGCGGAATGACGAGCCCCGCGTCGATGCGGCCCGCGACGAGCTCGTCGATCTGCACGTCGCTCGTCGCCTCCGCGAGTTGCAGCCGCACCTGTGGATAGCGCGCGCCGAACGCCCGCAGCAGCGCGGGCAGCAGCCCGTAATCGGCGGTCGACACGAACGCGAGCGACAGCGAGCCGGCCTCGCCGCGCGCGAGCCGTCGCGCCAGCGGCGGCAACGCATCGGCCGCTGCAAGCAGCCGGCGCACGTCCGGCAGCAGCGCCGCCCCGACCGCCGTCAGCGCCACCGAGCGCTTGGTGCGCGCGAACAGCGCGACGCCGAGCGCATCCTCGAGCGCACGGATCGCCTGCGACAGCGGCGGCTGCGTCATCGACAGGCGTTCGGCCGCGCGGCCGAAATGGCGCTCGTCGGCGACGGTCACGAAATAGCGCCACTGGCGCAGGTCGGGAGTCGGATCAGCCATGGCTCTCTCATTCGAAAAACGACTTAATAAGCGACAAATAATATATTGGACATCCCAATCCGGACACTCCATGCTTGATTGATCCGAACCGGCTCGCCGCTCGACGGCGTTGCCCCAGACAACGATGGAGTCCCCCATGGCTTACAACCGTCGCTCGAAGCACATCACGCAAGGCGTGGCCCGCTCGCCGAACCGCTCGATGTATTACGCACTCGGCTACCAGAAGGACGATTTCGACAAGCCGATGGTCGGCATCGCGAACGGCCATTCGACGATCACGCCGTGCAATTCCGGCCTGCAGCGCCTGTCGGATGCGGCCGTCGCGGCCGTGAAGGCGGCCGATGCGAACCCGCAGATCTTCGGCACGCCGACGATTTCGGACGGCATGTCGATGGGCACCGAAGGCATGAAGTACTCGCTCGTGTCGCGCGAGGTGATCGCCGACTGCATCGAGACCTGCGTGCAGGGGCAATGGATGGACGGCGTGGTGGTGGTCGGCGGCTGCGACAAGAACATGCCGGGCGGGATGATCGCGCTCGCGCGCCTGAACGTGCCGGGCATCTACGTGTATGGCGGCACGATCCGCCCCGGCAACTGGAAAGGCCGGGACCTGACGATCGTGTCGTCGTTCGAGGCGGTCGGCGAATTCACCGCGGGCCGGATGTCGCAGGAGGATTTCGAAGGTGTCGAGCAGAACGCCTGCCCGACGTCGGGGTCGTGCGGCGGAATGTACACCGCGAACACGATGAGCTCGTCGTTCGAGGCGCTCGGGATGTCGCTGCTGTACTCGTCGACGATGGCGAACCCCGACCAGGAGAAGGTCGATTCGGCCGCCGAATCGGCGCGTGTGCTCGTCGAGGCCGTGAAGCGCGACCTGAAGCCGCGCGACATCATCACGAAGGCGTCGATCGAGAACGCGGTGTCGGTGATCATGGCGACGGGCGGCTCGACCAATGCGGTGCTGCACTACCTCGCGATCGCGCACGCGGCCGAGGTCGACTGGACGATCGAGGACTTCGAGCGCATCCGCAAGCGTGTGCCCGTGATCTGCGACCTGAAGCCGTCGGGGAAGTACGTCGCGACCGACCTGCACCGGGCCGGCGGGATTCCGCAGGTGCTGAAGATCCTGCTCGACGCAGGGCTGCTGCACGGCGACTGCATGACGATCACCGGGCGCACGCTCGCCGACGAACTGAGGGACGTGCCGAGCGTGCCGCGCGCGGACCAGGACGTGATCTTCCCGGTCGACCGCGCGCTGTACAAGGAAGGCCACCTCGCCATCCTGAAGGGCAATCTCGCGGAAGACGGCGCGGTCGCGAAGATCACCGGCCTGAAGAACCCGGTGATCACGGGCCCGGCACGCGTGTTCGACGACGAGCAGAGCGCGATGGATGCGATTCTCGGCGACCGGATCCGCGCCGGCGACATCCTCGTGCTGCGCTATCTCGGCCCGAAGGGCGGCCCCGGCATGCCGGAAATGCTCGCGCCGACGTCGGCGATCATCGGCAAGGGGCTCGGCGAATCGGTCGGCTTCATCACGGACGGCCGCTTCTCGGGCGGTACCTGGGGGATGGTGGTCGGCCACGTCGCGCCCGAGGCGTTCGTCGGCGGCACGATCGCGCTCGTGCAAGAGGGTGACTCCATCACGATCGACGCGCATCGGCTGCTGCTGCAACTGAACGTCGACGACGCGGAACTCGCGCGCCGCCGCGCCGCATGGCAACAGCCGGCGCCACGCTACACGCGCGGCGTGCTCGCGAAATTCGCGGCGCTCACCCGTCCGGCGAACCAGGGCGCCGTCACGGGTTGATCCGGGCACGTCAAGACATGCGACCCCGATAAACATGGCCGCCGGGGGAACGCGCAAAACGCGCTTTCCCTTTGCTTCTATAATGCGCGGACCATGTAGCCGGCCGTCCCCGCCGGCGGAGAACCGCATGAAACACTCGATATTGCGCGTCCTGCTCGCCACATTGCTGATCGGCAGCGGGGCAGCGGCGCGCGCCGACCAGGCCGACGGGCTCGCGCTGGCCCAGCGCAAGAACTGCATGGCCTGCCACGCGATCGGCAAGCCGCTGATGGGCCCGTCGTTCCACGACATCGCCGGCAAGTATGCGCCGCGCGGCGACGCCGTCGATTACCTTGCCCAGTCGATCGTGAAAGGCAGCGTCGGCGTATGGGGCGGCGTGCCGATGCCCGCCAATACGCAACTGACGAACAGCGAAGCCCGCACGCTCGCGCAATGGGTGCTGTCGATGCGCTGACCCGGACGCCCGGGCCGAAAAGCCAACCTGCCGGATTCCGCCGACTGGCGGGCATGCCCGGCTCACCCGTGCCGTACCCCGCCGGTAGCTTCACCCGCCTTTACGGGAATCGCACCCCGCGTTGCAGCGAAACGCCCGTTGCTTAGCCGGAATGACCGGCGCGGCGCCGTGCGATCTCTTCGTCGACCGCGTCGCGGACCCAACCCATCACCTCGGTTTCCAGCGCCAGCGCCACTTCGCGCGTGATCTGGCCGACCAGCCAGGCCGAATGCTCATGCAGCGCATCGCGACAGCGGCCTTCGATCGCGTCGCGCCCTTCCCCGGTCAGATAGTTCGTCAGGCGATTGCGCAGGCGCTCGGCGATGTGCTGCGCATCTTCCGGCGTCAGCCCGGCTGCGGCCTGCGCTTCAGGCTGCAGCGCAGCGACTGGCACGACGGCCTCCGGCAGGTGCGCTTCACGCGCGTGCCCCACCGCCTCGTGCGCAACCGCGGCGAACGCGGGATGCAGCACATGGTCGTCGGCCAGCGACGATGGCAGCGGCGCACTCATTACGGCTGAATCTTCGGCGACCACGTGCTCCGCGGCACCGGGTTCGGCCGGCGCATCGGTCTCGCCCATCGCTGCCGCGGCAGCCGTCGCCACGTCGCCCGGCAGTTCGATCGCCGGCACATGCGGCGTCGGCACGCATTCGACCACGACGGAATCGGGGTCGAGTTCACTTTGCGCGGAATCGGCCGGCGCCGCACCTGCGGCGTGCGGCACGACCACGTCGGTGAGCACCGGAATCGCCGCGTTGGCCGGCGACTGCGGTACGTCTGGCGCGGGCGAGCGCGCCGGCACCGGCTTGCCCGGCACCAGCACGTCGGTCAGCGTCGGGATCGAGGATGAATCGACTTTGGTCACGGGAACACTCCGTTGACGGTTGCGGCTAGCTGCCCTGCTTGTAGTTGTTCAGCGCGTAGCCGCGGTCGCGGTAGAACCGGTAGCGGTCGCGGCCCGCGGCCAGCTCGTCCGGCGCATTGCCGACCACTTCGAGCAGGCGCTCGAAGCGGGCGAACTGCGCGGGCACGGCTGCGCCGAGGTTCAGCAACACGTGATGATGCGGCACGCGGTCGAGATCCGCGGCCAGCACGATCGGCGTGCCGGCGGCGTGCTCGCTGTCGACACCGCAATGCGGGATGAAATCGAGCGGCGAGAACGTCCAGAGCCGCTCGTCGAGCGCGCGCAGGCGCGCGGGCTCGGCGAGCACGACGACCGGCTGCCCGGCCAGGTAGGCCTTGCGCAGCAGCCGGCACGCGTACGCGAGCGAATCGCCGACGTTCGAGTGGAAATCGATCCGCGTCATTGCCCGCGTACCCGCAGCGTCGTCAATACCGCCATCACTGGCCGGCGCGGTCGATCAGGAACTGCGCGAGCAGCGGCACCGGACGGCCCGTCGCGCCCTTCGCCGCGCCACCCTTCCATGCGGTGCCCGCGATGTCGAGGTGGGCCCACGGATAGCTGTCGGTGAAGCGCGACAGGAAGCACGCGGCCGTCACGGCGCCGGCCGGACGCCCGCCGATGTTCGCGAGATCCGCGAAATTCGACTTCAGCTGATCCTGGTACTCGTCGTCGAGCGGCATGCGCCATGCCGGGTCGTTCGCCTCGCGCGACGCGTCGAGCAGTTCGCCCGCGAGCGCGTCGTCCGTCGAGAACAGGCCGCTGTTGTGGCCGCCCAGCGCGATCACGCACGCGCCCGTCAGCGTGGCAACGTCGATCACCGCAGCCGGCTTGAAGCGCTCGGCATACGTGAGCGCGTCGCACAGGATCAGACGGCCTTCGGCGTCGGTGTTCAGCACCTCGATCGTCAGGCCCTTCATGCTGGTGACGATGTCGCCCGGCTTCGTCGCGTTGCCGCCCGGCATGTTCTCGCAGGTCGGCACGATCGCGACGACGTTGATCTTCAGGCCCATCTCGGCGACCGCACGCATCGTGCCCAGCACGGAACCCGCGCCGCACATGTCGTACTTCATCTCGTCCATGCCCTCGCCCGGCTTCAGCGAGATGCCGCCCGTGTCGAACGTGATGCCCTTGCCGACCAGCACGACCGGCGCGGCCTTCGCGGCGGCGCCCTGGTAGTGCAGCACGATGAACTGCGGCGGCTCGACCGACGCGCGCGCGACCGACAGGAACGAGCCCATCTTCAGCGCCTGGATCTGCTTGAGCCCGAGCACTTCCGCCTTCAGGCCCCAATCCTTCGCGATCTTCTTCGCGGTGTTGCCGAGGTAGGTCGGCGTGCAGACGTTGCCCGGCAGGTTGCCGAGGTCGCGGGTGAGATCCATCCCGTTCGCGAGCGCGACGGCCTGCTTGACCGCGACCTTCGCGGCTTTTTCGTCGGACGGATCGACGCTGAACACGACGCGCTTGAGCGTGTGCGACGCCGGCTCCGGCTTGCTCTTCATCTGCGTGAAGCGGTAGGTCTCGTTGCGCAGCGCGAGGATTGCCGCGCGCACGCCCCAGTCGGAGCTGCGCTCGTCGACCGGCAGTTGCGCGAGCGTGAACGTGACCTGGACGACCTTGGTCGCCAGCAGCGCGCGCCATGCGGCGGTCACGGCATCGTTATAGGCTTTCTGATTGAAAGCATCCTGCTTGCCGAGGCCGACGAGCAGCACGCGCGACGCGCCGATGCCCGACACTTCGTGCAGGAACAGCGTCTTGCCGCGCTTGCCGTCCATGTCGCCGGCCTTGATCACGCGCGAAATCAGCCCCTTGGTGGCCGTGTCGATATCGAGCGCCGCGCCTGACAGGGTCTGCGCCTCGAAGATGCCGAGCACGATGCAGTCGGACTTCCCGGTCAGGAACCCCTTCGCCTCGCCTTTGCTCCAATCACAGCCTTTTATGCTAAAGTCCATCGCGCTTGTCCTCGGATAAAATCTGGGCTAAGGATGAAAGCCGCAATTATCCGCTATTTTTCCCGTGGCGGCGCGAGCGCTCCACCACGCGTGCGCAGCCTCCCGCCCTCTTCTCATCAAGAATGATCTTCGAACGCTCCCTCCAGCGCGAGCTTGCGTATACGGCTGGCGCCGTGTTCATGGTGCTGCTCACGATCATGCTCACGACGATGATGATCCGCATCGTCGGCTACGCCGCGTCCGGTGAAATCGATCCGCGGGACGTCCTCGTGCTGATCGGCCTCACCGTGATCGGCTACCTCGCCGTGATGCTCGTCGTCACGCTGTTCGTGTCGATCCTGTTCGTGCTGACCCGGTGGTACCGGGACTCCGAAATGGTCGTGTGGCTCGCGTCCGGCGTGAGCCTCACGCGCCTCATCAAGCCGATCGGCGTGTTCGCCACGCCGATCATCCTGCTGATCGCCTTCTTCGCGTTCGTCGGCTGGCCGTGGTCGAACCAGCAAAGCAAGATGATCAAGGCGCGCTTCCAGCAGCGCGACGAGATCTCGCTGCTCGCGCCCGGCCAGTTCCGCGAATCGGCCTCGAACCACCGCGTGTTCTTCATCGAGAAGATGACGCCCGACCAGAGCAAGGTGCAGAACGTGTTCGTGACCTCGACCGAGAACGGCAAGGTCAACGTGGTCGTGTCGCAGACGGGGCACACGGAAACGCGCGACGGCAGCCGCTTCGTCGTCCTGGAGGACGGCCGCCGCTACGACGGCACGCCCGGCCAGCCGAACTTCAAGATCATGGAGTTCGAGCGCTATGGCGTGAAGATCACGAGCACCCCGGTCACCAACGTGCAGACCACCAATAGCACGCCGACGCCGGACCTGCTGCGCAACCCGACGAACGACAACCTCGCGGAATTCGCGTGGCGCGCGGGGCTGCCGCTGATCGCGCTCAACCTGATGGTGCTCGGCATTCCGCTGTCGTACCAGAACCCGCGCCGCAGCCGCACGATCAACCTCGTGATGGCCGTGCTGATCTACCTCACGTACTCGAACCTGCTGAACGTGGTGCAGTCGCAGATCGAGCAGGGCAAGATGTCGTTCGGCGTCGGTCTCGTCGGCCTGCATCTGGTCGTCGCGGCGATCGTCGCGTTCATCTTCTGGTTGCGCGTGCGCAATCGTCCGCTGTTTACACGCGCGCTGTTCGGCCGCTCGGGAGCATGATCGATGCGGCTCTATGAAAAGTACTTCGCGCGACAGATCTACGTCACGTTCGTCTTCATCCTGTTCGCGTTCTCGGGCCTGTTCTTCTTCTTCGACCTGATCAGCGAACTGAACTCGGTCGGGCACGGCAACTACAAGTTCGGCTACGCGGTGCTGCGCGTCGCGCTGCAGACCCCGTCGCGCTTCTACGAAATAATCCCGGTCGCCGCGCTGATCAGCGCGATCTACGTGTTCGCGCAGATGGCCGCGAACTCGGAATTCACGATCTTCCGCGTGTCGGGCCTCGCGACCAACCAGGCGCTGCGCTCGCTGCTGAAGATCGGCGTGCCGCTCGTGATCATCACCTACCTGATCGGCGAATTCGTCGGCCCGTACGCCGACCAGCTGTCCGAACGCGTGCGGCTGCAGGCGCTCGGCGCATCGGTGTCGTCGAACTTCCAGTCGGGTGTGTGGGTGAAGGACACGCTCGCGGCCCGTGAAAACGGCGAGCAGGTCACGCGCTTCGTCAACGTCGGCAGCCTGTCGCCCGACTCGACGATCAGCAACGTGCGCATCTATGAATTCGATTCGAAATTCCAGCTGCGCAACGTGCGGATCGCGCAGACGGGCCGCTACGAGCCGCCCGGCCACTGGCTGCTGAAGGGCGTCAACGAAACCGAGCTGACGCCGATCAAGCCGATCAGCGGCCAGCCTGCCGACGCGCTGAACCCCGTGTACCGGTCGCAGCAGGTATCGCTGCCCGAATACCGGCTGCGCTCGGACCTGACACCGCAGATCCTGTCGGTGCTGCTCGTGTCGCCGGATCGCATGTCGATCATCAACCTGTTCCGCTACATCCAGCATTTGCACGAGAACCAGCAGGACACGCAGCGCTACGACATCGCGTTGTGGCGCAAACTGCTGTATCCGTTCGCGGTGTTCGTGATGCTCGTGCTGTCGCTGCCGTTCGCGTACCTGCACACGCGTGCGGGCGTGGTCGGCGTGAAGGTGTTCGGCGGCATCATGCTCGGCATGAGCTTCCAGCTCCTCAATACGCTGTTCTCGCACATCGGCACGTTGAACACGTGGCCCGCGCCGCTCACCGCGGCGACGCCGGGCCTGATCTATCTCGCGCTCGGCCTGTTCGCGCTCAAGTGGGTCGACCGGCACTGAGCGCCGCGTCACGACGGAGGCTTCGACATGAATTCGCACGGCATCGTCCTGTTCGGCCACGGCGCGCGTGATCCGCGCTGGGCCGAGCCGTTCGAACGGCTCGCCGCGCGGCTGCGCGGCGCCCCCTCCCCCGCCGCCCGTGTGTCGCTCGCGTTCCTCGAACTGATGACGCCGTCGCTCGGCGACGCGGTCGCCGAGCAGGTCGCGGCCGGCTGCACCCACATCACCGTGGTGCCGGTGTTCTTCGGCCAGGGCGGCCATGTCCGCCGCGACCTGCCGCAGCTCGTCGACGCGTGCCGCGCCGTGCATCCGGGTGTCGAGATCCGCTGCGCGACGGCCGTCGGCGAAGACGACGGCGTGCTCGACGCGATCGCGCGCTACTGCATCGACCAGATCGGCGACGGCGCGTAAATCACGCCCGTCACGGCCAACAAAGAAAAAGCGCCGGCTTCCGCCAGCGCTTTTTTCGTTTGGAACTCCAGCCGGGTTCCGCTCAGGCTGCACTTCGCAGCGCATCGCCGGCTTTCGCCTGCCCGGCGCGCTCGGCGAACGCGTCGCCGATCATCAGCAGGCTCGGTTCCGCGGGATCGAGCCACGCCTGCGCGTCGCCCGCCGCCATCTGCGCGAGCGTCAGCGTCAGCGTACGTTCGCGCGCGGTGCTGCACGCCTCCACGATCGCCACCGGCGTCGCCGGCGCACGGCCCGCGTCGATCAGCTCCTGCGCAATGCCGGGCGCGCTGTCGCGGCCCATGTAATAGACGATCGAATCGGCGCGCGCGGCTTCGCGAATCTCGTCGCTGCCCGGCGCGCGGCTGTGCGTCGCGAACGCGACGCTGCGCGATACGCCGCGCAACGTCAGCGAACGCTTCAGCGTCGCCGCCCCGGCCAGCGCCGCGGTGATCCCCGGCACGACCTCGTAGTCGATGCCGGCCGCTTCCAGCGCGCGCATCTCCTCTTCGGCGCGACCGAACAGCATCGGGTCGCCGCCCTTCAGCCGCACGACGCACGCATGCTCGCGTGCCGCATCGACGATCTGCTTGTTGATGAAGTGCTGCGCGGTCGAGCGCTGCCCGCAGCGCTTGCCGACGGCGATCCGGCGCGCATTCGGCGCGTAGTCGAGCATCGCGGGCTCGACGAGCGCGTCGTGCAGCACGACGTCCGCCTGCTCGAGCAGCCGCGCGCCGCGCACCGTGATGAGGTCGGCCGCGCCCGGCCCTGCTCCGATCAGATACACCTTGCCCATGTTTGTCGCTTCGCCTTCCAGCGGGTGTCGGCTCCGGCCCGCGCCACCGCGAAGCGGCGCGGTTGCCCGGTCATGCCGAGAACGCCCGGATCATCCCTGCGGCGACCGTGTGATGCGTCGCCTCGTCGATCAGCACGAACGCACCGGTACCCGGATGCGCGTCGTACGTGTCGCACACGATCGGCTTCTGCAGCGTCAGCGCGACGCGGCCGATGTCGTTCATCTTCAGATCGTGACGGTCGGTCGCGTGCGACAGCGTGTGCACGTCGAGCACCTGCTTGACGCCGCCGATCTTCGCGAACACCGTGCTGGTGGTCTGCTTCAGCAGGTACTTGCGCTGCGGCGACAGCGGCGTCTCGTCGAACCAGCACAGATCGGCTTCGAGCTTCTTCGCCGGCTCGACCGGCTCGCCGGACGTGACGAACATGTCGCCGCGCGACACGTCGACGTCCTCCGCGAGGCGGATCGTCACGGTCTGGCCCGCGAATGCGTGCGGCACGGACGCGGTGCCGCCCGGCACCGGCGCGACGATCTCCGCGATCGTCGCCGTGCGGTTCGACGGCAGCACGACGATCTCGTCGCCGACCTTCACTTCGCCCGACTCGATCCGGCCCATGTAGCCGCGGAAATCGTCCGCCGAGCTGCCGTCCTGGCGCGCGACCCATTGCACCGGGAAGCGCAGCGCGTCATGCGCCTGCGTCTCGACCGGCAGCGATTCGAGCACGTCGAGCAGCGGTTCGCCCGCGTACCACGGCATGCGCTCGCTCGCGCCGACGATGTTGTCGCCCTTCAGCGCCGACACCGGCACGAAGCGCACGTCGTTCAGGCCGAGCTGCTTCGCGAGCGTGACGTACGCGTCGCGGATCTCGTTGAAGCGCGCTTCGCTGTAGTCGACCAGATCCATCTTGTTGATCGCGACGATCACGTGCTGCAGCCCGAGCAGCTTGACGATCGCGCTGTGGCGCTTGGTCTGCGGCAGGAGTTGCACGACACCGTTTTCGACCGTGATGCGCGTCGCGTCGATCAACACGATCGCCGCATGCGCGGTCGATGCGCCCGTCACCATGTTGCGCGTGTACTGCTCGTGGCCCGGCGTATCGGCGATGATGAACTTGCGCTTCGCGGTCGCGAAATAGCGGTACGCGACGTCGATCGTGATGCCCTGCTCGCGCTCGGCTTCGAGGCCGTCGGTCAGCAGCGCGAGGTCGAGCTCGTCGCCGACCGTGCGCTTGTTCTTCGCACGCGACAGCGCGGACAGCTGGTCGGACAGCACGGCCTTGCTGTCGTACAGCAGGCGGCCGATCAGCGTGCTCTTGCCGTCGTCGACGCTGCCTGCGGTAATGAAGCGCAGCACGCCGAGGTCTTCGGTGTTCTCGATGATGCTCATGATGTGAATGTCCTCGTGTGCTTCAGAAATAACCTTGCTTCTTGCGCTGTTCCATCGCGGCTTCGGAGGCCTGGTCGTCCATCCGGGTCGCGCCGCGCTCGGTGATCTCGGTCACCGCCGTCTCGGCGATGATCTTCTCGACGTCGTCCGCGTCGCTCTCGACCGGGCACGTGCAGGAAATGTCGCCGACCGTGCGGAAGCGCACCTGCGCGAGCTCGCTCGTCTCGCCGTCACGCATCGGCGTGAGCGGCGTGACGGGCACGAGCAGCCCGTTGCGGCGCACGATCTCGCGCTGGTGCGCGTAATAGATCGACGGCAGTTCGAGGTTTTCGCGCGCGATGTACTGCCACACGTCGAGTTCGGTCCAGTTCGAGATCGGGAACACGCGCAGGTGCTCGCCGTTGTGCAGGCGGGCGTTGTACAGGCTCCACAGTTCCGGGCGCTGCGCCTTCGGATCCCACTGGCCGAATTCGTCGCGGAACGAGAAGATGCGTTCCTTCGCACGCGCCTTCTCTTCGTCGCGCCGCGCGCCGCCGATCAGCGCCGTGTAGCCATGCTGCTCGATCGTCTCGAGCAACGTGACGGCCTGCGCGGCATTGCGCGAATCGGTTTCGCGGCGCAGCACGACCGTGCCGCGCTTGATCGAATCCTCGACGTGGCCGACGACCAGCTCGGCGCCGAGTTCTTGCGCGCGGCGATCGCGGAAGTCGATCACTTCTTCGTAGTTGTGGCCCGTATCGATGTGCACGAGCGGGAACGGCAGCGTCGTCTTGCGGTTCGCGCCGAGGCCGAATGCCTTCAGCGCCAGATGCAGCACGACGACCGAATCCTTGCCGCCCGAGAACAACAGCGCCGGCTTGCTGCATTCGGCGACCAGTTCGCGCAGGATGTGGATCGACTCGGCTTCGAGCCAGTCGAGGTGGCCCATGCGGTTGTCGGCACCGGCGGGCGGGGCAAAGGCGGATTGCTCGAGCGTCGTGCTCATGATTTCAGTCCTTCTCTTCTGGGTTCGTGCCGCCCGCTGTCGCAGGCGGCGCAATATTCAGTTTCTTGTCAGGCTTTCAGTGCGTGGCGCCGGCTTCGGCGTCCGCGGGAATCGGCGTGATCGTCGTGATGTGCAAGCCGCATTCCTTCGTATCGCGCGACTCCCACCACCAGCGGCCCGCGCGGCTGTCCTCGCCGGGACGGATCGCCCGCGTACACGGCTCGCAGCCGATGCTCGGGTAGCCGCGCGCATGCAGCGGATTCACCGGCACGTCAAACGCCTCGAGATACGCCCACACGTCGCTTTCCGTCCAGTCGGCGAGCGGATTGTACTTCGCGATCCCGCGCGCTTCGTCCTGTTCTTCCTCGTGCAGCTCGGCACGCGTGACCGACTGCTCGCGGCGCTGGCCCGTGACCCATGCGCCGACGTCCGCGAGCGCGCGATTCAGCGGCTCGACCTTGCGGATGTGGCAGCACGACTTGCGCAGCTCGACGCCCTCGTAGAACGCGTTCAGGCCGTGCTCGGCGACATACTGGTCGACCGCGTCCTGCTGCGGATGGAACTGCTCGATCTCGTAGCCGTAGCGCTCGCGCACACGATCGATCATGCCGAGCGTTTCCGCGTGCAGGCGGCCCGTGTTCAGCGAGAAGATGCCGATCCGCACGCCCTTCGACAGGATCGCATGCGTCAGCAGCATGTCTTCCGCCGCGAGGCTGCTCGCGAACTTCACCTTCTCGTGACGGGCACCGATCTGCGCGAGCAGCGCATCGAGGCGCTCGACCTTCGCGGCGAGTTCCGGCGTCAGCGCGGTAGCGGTCGTGGTGCTCATGCGCTCACCTTCGCGTCGGGCGTCGCGCCGCGGCGGCGAAACAGCGGTTCGGGCTGGTCGAACGCGCCCTGGTAACGCTGCGTGAATTCCGTGAACGCATTCAGCGCGTCGTGGATGTCCTTGTCGGCGCGCACCGCGTAGGCGTCGAAGCCGCAACGCGACATGTACAGCAACTGGTCGCGCAGCACGTCGCCGATCGCGCGCAGTTCGCCCGTCCAGCCGTGGCGCTCGCGCAGCAGGCGCGCGATGCTGTAGCCGCGGCCGTCCGCGAAGCGCGGGAACTCGACGGCGATCAGCGAAATCGCACCGAAATCGGCCACGAGATCGGCCGGCTCGCTGTCCGGCGCGAGCCACACGCCGAGCTCGTCCTTCGTCTTCGCGGCGACGAGCGCCGCGCGCTCGGCCTGCCACAACACGAACGGCACCAGCACCTTGCCGGCCGGCAACGCGTCGACCGCGGGCAGTGCGCCGTCTTCCGCCGCGCGCACGACCTGCCATGCATCGTCGATCACTGCGCGGTTCTTGATAATCGAAGCCATCTGCTAATTCCTTCTACCCGGTTGGTTACGCGTTCACTGCCTGGCGCGCCGCATACACGCGCTCCTTGAACGGCGCGATGCCGATGCGATCGTACGTGTCGACGAAACGCTCGCCGTCGACGCGCGATTCGACGAACGTGTCGATCAGCTTCGCGATCACGTCGGGCACTTCTTCCGCCGAGAACGACGGCCCGATCACGCGGCCGAGGCGCGCGCCGTTCCGGCCCGTGCCCTGCTCGCCGCCGAGCGACACCTGGTACCACTCGGCGCCGTCCTTGTCGACGCCGAGGATGCCGATGTTGCCGACGTGGTGGTGACCGCACGAGTTCATGCAACCGGAAATGTTCAGCGACAGGTCGCCGAGGTCGTACACGTAGTCGAGATCGTCGAAACGCTGCTGGATCGCCAGCGCGATCGGGATCGACTTCGCGTTCGCGAGCGAGCAGAAGTCGCCGCCGGGGCACGCGATGATGTCGGTCAGCAGGCCGATGTTCGGCGTCGCGAAACCGGCTGCCTTCGCCTTTTCCCACACCGCGAACAGATCGCGCTTCTTCACGTTCGCGAGAATCAGGTTCTGCTCGTGCGACACGCGCAGCTCGCCGAACGAGTAAGCGTCGGCCCAGTCGGCCACCAGCTCCATCTGCTGGTCGGTCGCGTCACCCGGCGCGATACGGTGATCCTTCAGCGACAGCGTGACGGCGGCATAGCCGGACACCTTGTGCGGGGCAACGTTACGCTCGACCCAGCGCGCGAACGCCTTGTTCTCGAGCAGGTGCTGTTCGAACGATGCGTCGGTGTCGGCCAGCTTCTCGTAGACGGGCGGCTGGAAGTACTGCGACACGCGGTCGACTTCCGCCTGCGTGAGCGTCGACGGGCCGTCCTTCAGGTGCTGCCACTCTTCCTCGACCTGCTGCGCGAACTTCGCGGGCGACAACGCCTTCACGAGGATCTTGATGCGCGCCTTGTACAGGTTGTCGCGGCGGCCGTAACGGTTGTACACGCGCAGCACGGCTTCGCAATAGGTGAGCAGGTGCTGCCACGGCAGGTCTTCCTTGATCACCGCGCCGATGATCGGCGTACGGCCGAGGCCGCCGCCCGCGAGGATGCTCGCGACCACTTCGCCCTGCGCGTTCTTCTTCAGGTACACGCCGAGGTCGTGGATCTGCACGGCCGCGCGGTCGTCCTTCGAGCCCGACACCGCGATCTTGAACTTGCGCGGCAGCCATGCGAATTCGGGATGGAACGTCGACCACTGACGGAGGATTTCCGACCACGGACGCGGATCGATCTCTTCGTCCTGCGCGACACCGGCGAACTGGTCGGCCGTGATGTTGCGGATGCAGTTGCCCGACGTCTGGATGCCGTGCATCTGCACCGACGCGAGCTTCGCGAGGATCTCGGGCGTTTCTTCCAGCTTGATCCAGTTGAACTGGATGTTCGAGCGGGTCGAGAAGTGACCGTAGCCGCGGTCGTGTTCGCGGGCAATGCGCGCCAGCATCCGGAGCTGGTCGCTGCGCAGGTTGCCGTACGGAATCGCGATGCGGTGCATGTACGCGTGGCGCTGCATGTAGAGGCCGTTCTGCAGGCGCAGCGGACGGAACTCGTCTTCGCTCAACTCGCCCGACAGCCGGCGGCGCACCTGATCGCGGTACTGCGCGACACGCTCGTCGACGATCGTCTGGTCGTATTGGTCGTACTGATACATTCGGGGACCCCAGGGTTTTCGTGGTGACCGCGCGACGTCCTAGCCACGTCGCGCCCGAATCTCCGTTCCGCCGCTATCGCCGGCCTTCCGCTGCCCGGCTGGATTGCTAATGACGAAAACAGATATCCATATTTGAAAAACTCCGGTGAATCGTAATAAACTCGCCTTATATTTCAAACGACTAAAAAATTCTGTTGATATGCGGAAGGGTTATAAATGAACCTGCACCAATTTCGCTTCGTGCGCGAGGCCGTCCGGCAGAATTTCAATCTCACCGAGGCCGCCAAGGCGCTCTACACGTCGCAACCGGGGGTATCGAAGGCGATCATCGAGCTCGAGGACGAGCTGGGCGTCGAGATCTTCACACGGCACGGCAAGCGCGTGCGCTCGCTCACCGAGCCGGGTCGGATCATCCTCGCGTCGGTCGAGCGGATTCTCCAGGAGGTTGAAAGCCTTAAAAGGGTCGGTAAGGATTATGCCGCACAGGATCAGGGCAACCTGACCATCGCCGCGACCCACACGCAGGCCCGCTACTCGCTGCCGGCCGCGATCGCCGAGTTCAAGAAGCGCTTCCCGAAGGTCCACCTGTCGATCCTGCAGGGCAGCCCGACGCAGGTGGCCGAGATGGTGATCCACGACCAGGCCGATCTCGCGATCGCGACCGAGGCGATCTCCGACTACAAGGAACTCGTGTCGCTGCCCTGCTTCCAGTGGCACCACGCGGCCGTCGTGCCGGCCGACCATCCGCTGCTCGAACGCAAGCCGGTCACGCTCGACGATCTCGCGCAGTACCCGCTGATCACGTACGACGATGCGTTCGCGGGCCGCAAGAAGATCAACCATGCGTTCGCGCTGCGCGGGCTGTCGCCGGACATCGTGCTCGAGGCGATCGATGCCGACGTGATCAAGACCTACGTCGAGCTCGGCCTCGGCGTCGGCATCATGGCCGACATCGCGTTCAATCCGGAGCGTGACCGCAGCCTGCGGCTGATCCCGGTCGGCCACCTGTTCGGCAGCAACGTGACGCGCGTCGCGCTCAAGCAGGGCGCCTACCTGCGCAGCTATGTGTATACGCTGGTCGAACTGCTGTCGCCGACGCTGAACCGCAAGCTGATCGAGCAGGCGCTCAAGGGCGAATCCGAATCGTACGAACTCTGAGCGGCGTGTATAAACACGGGGGCGCACATCGCGCCCCTTTTTGCTGTCCGACGGAGAATTCCGCATGACGCTTCCCGCCCTGTTGCGCCGCGCTGCCGGCGCCGCCCTGGTGCTGGCCTGCACCGCCGCGCATGCCGACCTGAAGGTCGGCGTCGACCTGTCGTCGACCGGCCCGGCCGCCGCGATCGGCATCACAAGCAAGAACGCGATCCTGATGTGGCCGAAGACGATCGCCGGGCAACCCGTGCAGGTAACGGTGCTCGACGACGCGTCCGACCCGGGCACGGCGGTGCGCAACATCCGCAAGCTGGTCGACGAGGATCATGTCGACGTCGTGGTCGGGCCGAACATCACGCCGGCCGCGCTCGCGGCGCTCGACGCGGTGGCCGCCGGGCAGACGCCGATGATCACGCTGGTCGGCTCGGGCGCGATCGTCGAGCCGCAGGAAGGCGCGCGGACCTGGGCGTTCAAGATGGCGCAGAGCGACCGCGCGATGGCCGACGTGATGACGCGCTATATGGCGAACCACGGCGTGAAGACGGTCGGCTTCATCGGCTTCGCGGACAGCTACGGCGACAGCTGGCTGAACGAGTTCACGCGCTTCGCGGACCTGCGCAAGATCCGCGTGGTCGCGACCGAGCGCTTCAACCGCACCGACGCGAGCGTCACGGGCCAGGCGCTGAAGCTGATCGCGGCGAAACCCGACGCGATCCTGATCGCGGGCTCGGGCACGCCGGCCGTGCTGCCGCAGCGCACGCTGATCGAGCGCGGCTACAAGGGCCCGGTCTACCAGACGCACGGGATCGCGACACCGGAATTCATCAAGCTCGGCGGCAAGGATGTCGACGGGACGCTGTTCCCGACCCAGCCGGTGGTCGTCGCGCGCACGCTGCCGGCCGATCATCCGGCCCGCAAGGCCGCGCTCGCGTTCGTCGACGCGTACGAAGCGAAGTACGGCGCCGCCACGGTCACGCAGTTCGCGGGCGACGCGGCGGGCGTCTACCCGCGCCTCGCCGACGCGGTCGGCCGCGCATTGAAGGCCGCCCAGCCCGGCACCCCCGCGTTCCGCGCGGCGCTGCGGCGCGAGCTGGAACGCGCGCACGAGCTCGTCGTGCCGAACGGTGTCGTCAACACGAGCGACAAGGATCATGTGGGACTCGACCAGCGCGCAAGCGTGATGGGGATCGTCAAGCAGGGCCGATTCGTCTACCTCAGTCAGTGACGTGCGCGGCCCGCAACCGGGCAGCTTGCCCGGCGGCTGGATTTCGGACATAATCCGCGTTTCGCCGCGCACCATCGCATGCGCGGCCAGGATCAAGCCCAGGTGGTGAAATTGGTAGACGCAGGGGACTCAAAATCCCCCGCCGCAAGGCGTGCCGGTTCGATTCCGGCCCTGGGCACCAGCATTCTCGCAGCGTGACGCGCTGCGCCTCCCGAAACCCGCGCAAGCTCGCCGCTTCGCGGGTTTTTTGTTTTTGCCGTGCACCGCAACGCATGCCCCCGCGCAACAGTCCAAGCGTCATGAGGATGCGCGGCACGGAGGCACGCCATGTCCATGCGCCCGATTTCATCTCCGCTCTGCCGCCGCGCGCTCGCCGTGGTGCTGTCGCTCATGCTGACCGGCTGCGACATCCTGACCGCGCCGCCGGTGCCCGACTGGCCGGGCCCGCACGCGCCCTACCCGTTCCCGGACAGCATTCCGCATCGCACCGAATGAATGGACGCGAAGGCCGCCGTCGGCACGTCGAGCCGAGTTCAGGCTCAGGCCATCAACGCCCGCACGAAGTCGAGAAACACGCGCACCTTCGCGGAAACGAGATTGGACGCGTGGTGGTACGCGTAGAGCGGAAACGTCTCGTCCGCCCATTCCGGCAGCAGCAGCACCAGCCGCCCGTCGGCAAGGATGTCGCGCGCATAGAGTTCCAGCAACTGCGCAATCCCCGCGCCGCCGAGGCACGCGCCGAGCAGCATGCCCGTGTCGTTGACCATCAGCCGGCCGGCGGCATCGTACGGCACCACCTCCTCGCCGCGATGGAATTCCCATTCGAATGGCCGCCCCGTCACCGGATCGCGGATCAGCACGCAGCGATGCCCGCTCGCGAGATCCCGCGGGTGCCGCGGTTCGCCATGGCGCGCGACATAGGCCGCCGACGCGCAGGTCAGCACGCGCGTTTCCAGCAGCAGCCGCGCACGGTATGACGACGGTTCCGGAATACCGAACCGCACCGCCACGTCGAACCCGTCGGCGACGAGGTCGCCCATCCGGTCGCGCACGCTGATCTCGACGGACAGGTCGGGAAAGCAGTCGAGAAACTCCGCCATCTTCGGCGCCAGCACGTAGTGGCCGAAAGTCGCGTCGACGTTGACGCGCAGCCGCCCCCTGACACGCGCCTTCGACTGCCCGGCGTCGATCGCCGCGTCCTCGATGCCGGCCAGCAGCGGCGCGACCGCTTCATAGAAGCGCCGCCCTTCGTCGGTGAGCGTGATCGCACGGGCCGTGCGGTTGAAGATCCGGATGCCGACGCGCTCCTCCAGCCGGGCGACGGCACGGCTCACCGCCGGCTGCGTCAACCCCATCGCCTCGCCGGCGCGCGCGAAGGTGCCGGCCTCGATCACCGCCGAGAGCACGCCGATCCCGCTCAAAAGCCTGCTGTCGAATGCCATGAGACATACTTTCTGTCATTCTTGATCTGATCATTATTCATTATTTTTATTGGTCGAGGAAGCCTACAGTAGTCCTGTCGCCGGATCGCACGGCACTCACGAACCAAGGAGCAGGACATGAGCACATCGGAACAGGTCGCCCTCGTCACGGGCTCGTCGCGCGGCATCGGTGCGGAAATCGCCCGTCGTCTCGCGCGCGACGGTTTCAGGGTCGTCGTGAACTATGCGGGCGGTGCCGGCCCCGCGCAGGACGTGGTCGACGCGATCGTCGCCGACGGCGGCACGGCCGTCGCGGTACAGGCCGACGTCGCCGACCCGGCCGCGGTGGCCGCGCTGTTCGACACGGCCGAGCAGGCATTCGGCCGGATCGACGTGGTCGTCAACAGCGCGGGCGTGATGAAGCTCGCGCCCGTGGCCGAGTTCGACGACGCAGCATTCGACCAGACCGTCGCGATCAACCTGAAGGGCGCGTTCAACGTCAGCCGCGAGGCGGCGAAGCGCGTGCGCGACGGCGGCCGCATCGTCAACCTGACCTCGAGCGTGATCGGCATGCGCCTGCCGACCTACGGCGTGTACATCGCGACCAAGGCCGCCGTCGAGGGCATGACGCAGGTGCTCGCGCAGGAGATGCGCGGCCGCCGCATCAGCGTGAACGCCGTCGCGCCGGGGCCGGTCGCGACCGAGCTGTTCCTGCAGGGCAAGAGCGCCGAACTCGTCGACCGGATGGCGAAGATGAACCCGCTGGAGCGGCTCGGCCAGCCCGCGGACATCGCCAGCGTCGTCGCATTCCTCGCCGGCCCCGACGGCGCGTGGGTCAACGGCCAGGTCCTGCGTGCCAACGGCGGCATGTGCTGACCGGCCGCCTGCCACGCCCACCGTTTACCGGAGATCGATCATGAAGGAAGTCATTCTCGTCACGGGCGCCTCCAGCGGCTTCGGCCTGCTGACGGCCCAAGCGCTCGCGCGCGCCGGCCATACCGTCTACGCGTCGATGCGCGACAGCACCGGCCGCAACGCGCCGCGCATCGCCGCCATCGCCGCGTACGCGCAGGAACACGGCGTCGACCTGCGCACCGTCGAGCTCGACGTCAGCGACGACGCGTCCGTCGGTGCCGCCATCGATCGCGTGATCGCGGACAACGGCCGCCTCGACGTCATCGTCCATAACGCCGGCCACATGGTGTTCGGCCCGGCCGAAGCGTTCACGCCCGAGCAGATCGCCCAGCTCTACGACATCAACGTCGTGTCGACCCAGCGCGTCAACCGCGCGGCGCTGCCGCACCTGCGCCGCCAGGGGCGCGGCCTGCTCGTCTGGGTGTCGTCGTCGTCCGCGCGCGGCGGTACGCCGCCGTTCCTCGCGCCCTACTTCGCCGCGAAGGCCGCGATGGATTCGCTCGCGGTGTCCTATGCGGCCGAGCTGGCCCGCTGGGGGATCGAGACGTCGATCGTCGTGCCGGGCGCCTTCACCCAGGGCACGAATCACTTCGCCCACGCCGGCAAGCCGGCCGATGCGGCCATTCAGGCCGCCTACGTCGACGGCCCGTACGCGGGCGTCGCCGAACAGGCGCTGCAAGGCCTCGCCGCGCTCGAACCGGCGGACGCCGATGCCGGTGCCGTCGCGACGGCGATTGCCGACATCGTCGCCGCCCCGGCCGGCAAGCGCCCGTACCGCGTGTTCGTCGATCCGTCGCAGGACGGTGCGGAGGAAGTGTTCCGCGTCGGCGATCGCATTCGCCGCGAGATGTTCAGGAACATCGGCCTGGCCGACCTGCTCGCGGCCCGCGTCGGCGGCTGATCCACCGTGCGCCGGTCACGCCGGCGCGCCTCGGCCTGGCGCGCAGAAGCCGAGGATCGCGTCGGCGATTACCGCCGGCGCCTCGCGCTGCGGAAAGTGGCCGACACCGTCCAGCACCTGGCGCGCGTAGCGCCCCGCAAAGAACCGCTCGCGCCCGGCCGAGCTGTCCGGATGATTGCAGGTGTCCGCGCCGCCGTGCAGTACGAGCGTCGGCAGCGCCAGCACCGGTGCGGGATTCAGCCACGCATCGTCGTCGGCATAGGCCGGCGTGCCCGGTGCGAATCCCCATCGATGCCGGTACGAATGCAGGACGACGTCGATCCAGTCGGGCCCGTCGAACGCGGCGGCGGCCGCCTCGAAATCGCTGTCGCGATACCAGCCCGGCGGCGACCACGTATCCCACATCAGGCGGGCAAACGCGCGGCGATCGTCGCGCAACGCCTGCTCGCCGCGCGGCGTCGCCATGAACCAGTGATACCAGTAGTTGCGCGCCTGCTGCAGCGACAGCGGCTGCCCCGGATCGTTGGTGCCGTACCCGACCGACAGCATCACGAGATGCGATGCGGCGCCTTCGCGCAGCCCGCACGCGTTCGCGGCCGCCCGCGCACCCCAGTCGTGCCCGACCAGCACGGGCCGCTCGAGGCCGAGCGCGTCGACGAAGTCGAGCAGGTCGCGCCCGAGCGCCGCGAGCTGGCCGCTGCGCGGCACGGATGCATCGCGAAAGCGGGTCGGGGCAAAACCGCGCAGCGCGGGCGCGAGCACGCGGTAGCCGTGCGCGGCGAGCCTTGCCGCCACCGCGTCCCAGCCGACCGGGCTGTCCGGCCAGCCGTGCAGCAGCACGGCCACGCGCTCGCCGCGCGGATTCCATTCGAGATAGGCAATGTCGAGCGACGCGGTCGTCGCATGCGCATAGGTCGTCATCGTGCACTCCGTTGGGTCGATCCGAGTGCACGATGGTAGGCCGGCGTTTCATCACGATTCACGGAGTATCATGGTTCATTCATTGAGTATCGCGTTTAATTGATCCATGGAACCGCTGACCGATCCCGCGTCGACGTCGCTCGACATCACGTTGCTGCGCACCTTCCTCGAAGTCGTCGACAGCCGCGGGTTCGCGCCGGCCGCGGAACGGCTCGCGCTGACGCCGTCCGCCGTCAGCGGCCACATCAAGCGGCTCGAACAGGCAGCCGGCACGGTGCTGCTCGCGCGCACCACCCGTCGCATCGCGCTCACGCCGGCCGGCGACACGCTGTACGCGTACGCACGCAACATCGTCGACATGGAGCGCGAAGTGCGCGCGAGGCTGCGCGGCGCGCCGGCGCACGGGCCGCTGCGGGTCGGCGCATCGGAGGATTTCGCGGGTGCGTGGCTGCCGCACGTGCTGCGCACGTTCCGCGACCGCCACCCGCGCACGTCGATCGAGCTGAAGGTCGGGATCACCGCGTCGCTGCTGCGCGAGCAGACGCTCGGCCGGCTCGACGTCGTGTTCGGCAAGCAGTGCCGGCAGGTCGACACGCCGGGCGAACTGCTGTGGGAAGAACCGCTCGTGTGGGCGTTCGCGTCGGATCGCACGCTCGACGCCGGCGGCGACGTGCCGCTCGCGCTGTTTCCGCAGCCATGCGTCTATCGCGAAGCCGCCGTCGCGGCACTCGCCGCCGCGCTGCGGCCGTTTCGCGTGCTGTTCGAGAGCAGCAGCATGGCCGGCTGCGTGTCGGCCGCGCTCGCGGGCTTCGCGGTCACCGCGCTGGCGCGCAGCCAGTTGCGCGACGGCCTGCGCGAATGCGGCCCGCAGGACGGCCTGCCGGCGCTGCCGGCCGCGCGCTTCTACGCGTTCGCGGCGAAACCGAGCGGCGCCGCCGCGGCGTTGATCGACGCGGTGCGGGAAACCGGGCGCAGCCGGCAGTTCGCGGCGCTGCCCGGCTGAAACAGGCACGACGGCACGTGACGCGATCCGGCCGTGCCGGTCAGTCGCCCTCCACACCCTCCCCGCCCCTCGTCAGCGCGCTCGCCATCAGTTCCCCGAACCATTCGACGAACGCATTGAGCCGGCGCGAACGATGGCGCCGGTGCGGGTACACGGCCGACACGTCCATCGGTGCGGCGCGGTGGCCTGGCATCACGTCGACGAGTGCGCCGCTGTCGAGCAGATGCTGGACGTCGAAGCGCGGAATCTGGATCAGCCCCATCCCGGCGATGCAGCTGGCGATATAGGTTTCGGCATTGTTGACGATCACCCGGCTCGGCAGCATGAGCGTGTGCCGCTGGCCGTCCACGCAGTATTCCCAGTCGAGTTCGCGCCCGGTCGTCGGCGACGCATAGCCGATCGCCCAGTGTCCGTGTGCGAGCGCATCCGGATGCTCGGGCACGCCGCATTCGCGCAGGTAGTCGGGGCTCGCGCAGTTGATCAGCGTGAACTGCCCGAGCGGCCGCACGACGAGGCTGCTGTCCGCGAGCCGCCCCACGCGAATCGCACAATCGACACCCTCCTGCACGAGGTCGATCGAACGATCGGTCGAGCCGAGCGACAGTTGCAGCTTCGGATAACGGTGAAACAGCGACGGCAGCGCGGGCGCCACCACGCGGCGCGCGATCCGGCTCGGCACGTCGACGTTCAGCCGGCCGATCACGTCGCGGTCGCGGCGGCGGAACAGGCGGTCGAGTTCGTCGGCCTCCGCGAGCAGGCGCCGGCCGCGTTCGAGCAGCAGCGCACCGTCGGCGGTCAGCTGCACCTGGCGTGTCGTGCGGTGCAAGAGGCGCGTGCCGAGCCCCGTCTCCAGTTGCTGGACGGCCGCCGATACGGTCGCGCGCGGCACGTCGAGCGCATGCGCGGCCTTGATGAAGCTGCCCATCTCGGCAACCTGCAGGAAGATTCTGACCTGATCCAGCTTGTCCATCGGCGGGGAACGTAGGTTCGGACGAACGCCGCCGCCAGCCGTCGCGCGTCGCGACAAGGTTCGGCGGCACAGAGAAAACGGGCACGCGGCCGCAAGGCCGCGCGCCCGTCCATTGTCCACGCAAACGCGCCATTGCGGTGCGCCGCGCGGCCCGTTGCCGGGTCGGTTACTTGGTCGTGTAGCCGCCGTTGATCAGGATCGTCTGACCCGTGATCCACCAGCCGTCGGTGACGAGATGGCGGATGAACGGCACGACGTCCTCGATGTCGGTCAGGCCCGTCTTGCTGAACGGCGACAGCGCGGCCGCCGTCTTGTGGTACGCGACTGCATCGGCGCCCTCGGCCGGGTAGAAGAACGGCGT
This sequence comes from Burkholderia sp. Se-20373, assembly GCF_017104705.1. Taxonomy (NCBI): domain Bacteria; kingdom Pseudomonadati; phylum Pseudomonadota; class Betaproteobacteria; order Burkholderiales; family Burkholderiaceae; genus Burkholderia; species Burkholderia sp. Se-20373. Next base: position 28,076 of record NZ_JAAGPH010000011.1, read on the forward strand.
GTCCATCGGGCCCGGCCCGACGGCCGTCACCGAGATCCCGCGTGCGCCGTACTCCTTCGACGCCGCGCGCGTGAAATGCTCGACCGGCGCCTTCGACCCTTCGTACGCCGCATAGAACGGCGTGAACGCGCCGAGCAGCGACGTCACGAGCGTGACGAGCTTGCCGTGATCCTCGAGGTGCCGTCCCGCTTCCTTGATGAAGAAGAACGCCGACTTGCTGTTGACCGCGAACATCTCGTCGTACTCGGCCTCGCTGATCTCGGTGAACGGCTTCTTCAGCACCTTGCCGACCGTGTTGATCGCGATGTCGATCTTGCCGAAGCGCTGCTTCGCGTCGTCGAACAGCTTCTCAACCGCGCCGGCCGTCGTCAGGTCGCCCTGGAAGGTTGCCGCTTCCGCGCCGGCCGCACGCACCGCGGCGGCCGTCTCCTCGGCCTGCGCCAGCGACGCGGCGCTGTTGTAGTGAATCGCCACGGCCTTCGCACCGTGGCTCGCCAGATCCCGCGCGATCAGGCCGCCGAGATTCTTTGCGCCGCCTGCGATCAGGACGACCTTGTCTGCGAGCGTGTGAGTTGCCACGGTTGACTCCTTTTCTCGTTGAACGAAGCTTGGAGTGTAGGCACGCGCGACGCGCCGGTCAGCCGGGCGCGGCTGGATGGATTATCCAGAAAAACGATCCAATCGAAGCGCGGATGTGCAGCCTGTCGCACCGACAACCGCGCCGGAATCTGTCCTCGATCGATTGACGCCTATCCCGGCGCCCGCTCAGCGCGCGTACAGCGTCGCGTCGATCTTGCCGAGCAGCCACTGCATGCCGGCCAGGTGCTGCTGGTCGTGGCTGCACAGGTAGTGGACGAGCCCGCGCACGGTCAGCGAACCGTAGCCGTCGAATTCCCCGGTGCGCGCGAGCTGTTCGGGCGTGAGACGCGACACGAGGTCCAGCGTCTCGCGCCGCGCTTCGCGGATCGCCGCCAGCACGTCGGACGCATAAGCGTCGTTGTAGCGGCGCTCGATCGCGAGCGCGTCGCCATCGATCGACACGAGCAGCGGCCGGTCTTCGTCGAGCATCCGCCGCAGCCGCACGTGATAGCCGTCGATCTCGATGTCGCGCACATGGCAGAGCTGCCCGAGCGGCGAAAAATGCTCGCTTGGAATCCCGGCCCAGTCGTCGGGCGTCCAGCGCGCGTAGCCGTCGGGGACGGCCGCGAAATGCGCTTCGAGCTGACGGGGAAAATCGGCGAGTGCGTCGAGCGTCGTCGGATTCATGCGGGACTCCCTGTCGGATAGGGGCGGCGGCAGCCCTGGCACGGGCCTGCCGTCGCCGTTGCGTCACTTCACGCTGAAGCCGTACGCGCCCTGGGTGCGGTGCCCGTCGGTCGCGACGACCACCCATTTCACCGTATAGGCGCCGGTGCCGACCGCCGTGAGCGGCACCGACATCCGCTTGCGGTTCGACGCGTCGATGCGCGCGCGGCCGTCCGACACCGCCTTGCCGTCGCCGTCGACGACGACGATCGAGCTGAACGCGGGTTCCAGCGGCTCGGTGAAGTCGATCGTGACGGCGGCCGGTGCGGCAGCCACCGACGCGCCCGCCGCCGGATCGCTCTTCGCGAGGTGCGCGTGCGCGAACGCGGCCGACGAGACGGTCGCCGCAACGATGACGGCAGCGGCGTGGCGGCCGAACGGGAACGAAGCAAAAGGCATGGACTTTCCGTGAAGAATGAGCGGGCGCCGCGCCCCGCGCGACGTACCGGCAGCTTACCAGCGCATGCGCGTTCATGCCGGTCGCGCGCCATCGCTTGATAGAATGCGCGCGCTATGGATCTCGAAAGCATTCTCTACACCCAGGGCTTCGGCTCGCGCCGCCAGTGCCGCGGCCTGATCGAAGCGGGCCGCGTCAGCGTGGCGGGCGCCCGCGCGACCGACCCCGACGCCGCGTTCGATACCGACGGCCTCGTGTTCTCGGTCGACGATACGGCGTGGCCGTTCCACGCACGCGCCTATCTCGCGCTCAACAAGCCGGCCGGCTACGAGTGTTCACGCGACCCGCAACACCACGCGAGCGTGTTCAGCCTGCTGCCTGCGCCGCTCGTCGCACGCGGCGTGCAGTGCGTCGGGCGTCTCGACCAGGACACGACGGGCCTGCTGCTGCTGTCCGACGACGGCCAGTTCGTGCACGCGTACACGTCGCCGAAACGCAAGGTGCCGAAGACCTACGTGGCGACCGTGCGCCACCCGCTCGACGACACGCAGCTGAACACGCTGCGCACCGGCGTGCAGTTGCACGGCGAGCCGAAGCCGATCGCGGCGGTCGCCGCCGACGCGCGCGACCCGCACGCACTCGCGCTGACCGTCCTCGAAGGCAAGTATCACCAGGTCAAACGCATGGTCGCGGCGGCGAGCAATCGCGTCGAAGCGCTGCATCGCGAAAGCATCGGCGGCTTCACGCTGCCGGACGATCTCGCGCCCGGCGCGTGGCGCTGGCTCGATGACGCCGACCTTTCGGCGCTGCGCAATACCGTCAAAACCCTGTAAGGGAAAATCCGCACGACCGTTCGACGTCCGGCCGCATCTCCGCCGCATGTTCCCCCGCTATACTGAAATCACAAGCTGTACGAGCAGCGATGCAGGGGAGACATCATGAGCAACCATACTTTTGAACTGTCGTACGTGATGATCGCGTTCGCGGTCGTCGGGGTCATCGTGATCGGCGGCCTGCTGGCCACGATGCACCGGAAGCACAAATATCATCCGAACCTGATTGGCGCGCTGATCGGCGCGTTGCTGTGCTTCCTGCTGATCGAGGCGTTACCGGCGCTCACCTGACGCGCTGCCCGGCGCAAGCGTTTGAAGGAAATCGTCTACGGTCGGATAGCGCAACGTCACGCACAATTCGGCCTTGAGCCGTGCGTTGGACAGGCGCCGCGACTCGCGCATGAACGACAGCAGTGTCGGTTCGAGCTGACGCTCGGCGTCCGCGCGGCTGACGCGTGGCGGCCTCGGCAGGCCGAGCACCTGCGCGACCCGGTCGAAATACTCCCCCATCCGCAGTTCGCTGTCGTCCGACGCGTGCACGGCGCGCGCCGGCTTGCCGCGTTCGGCCGCACGGCGCAGGATCGCCGCGAGATCGTCCGCGTGGATGTGGTTCGTGTAGACGTCGTCGGCCGGTTCGAGCGCCGGCGTGCCGCGCTCGAGCCGTGCGACCGGCAGACGGTTCGCCGCGTAGATCCCGGGAATCCGCACGATGCGCGCGGACAGCACGCCGCGCACCGTCGCCGCACGCAACTGCCGCTCGGCCGACACGCGCCGGAACGCGCGCGGATTCGCGGGGCGCAGCGGCTGCGTCTCGTCGATGCGCGCGCCGCCGCAATCGCCGTAAACGCCCGTCGTACTGGCGTAGACGAGCCTCGGCGCACGAAGGCCGTCGGGTACAATACGCGCTGCCCGAACGGGCGCGCCGGCCTGTCGGGCAGCGGTGCGCAGCGTTCGGAGCCGGCCGACCGCCGAGGCCGGCGGCACCGGCGGCCGTCGCGCAGGCACGGTCGTTGCGGCGATCAGCGCACGCGTGCGCCGGTCGTCGCGGCCATCGGGCTGCGGCGGTGCGAGATGCAGGATCGTGCGGGCCAGACCCGCGAGGCGGCCAAGCGTCGCCCGGCCATCGAGGTCGCCGACGATCGGTGTTGCACCCGCGGCGCGCAGTTCGTCGCGACGGGCCGGATGGCTCGTCAGCGCGAAGATCCGCAGGTTGCGGCGCGCGTCGCGCCATTGCGCGACGCAGCGCATGCCGACGTCGCCGCAGCCGACGATCAGTGCGCGCGGCCGGCGCAGGATTCGAGTCGCGATCATGTTGGTTGCGAAATCAGTAGCCACCGTTGCGCGACGCGCAACGGGTTTGCATTGTAGCTGCCGTGCCCGACATGCACGGTCCCCCCATTTTGTTCTAGTTTGGTTCTATGGCATTCAACGTCACTCTCAAGCAAAGCGGCCGGCAATTCCAGGTCGAGTCGGATGAAACCGTGCTGGCGGCCGCGCTGCGCCAGAACGTCCATCTGCCGTACGGCTGCAAGAACGGCGCGTGCGGCTCGTGCAAGGGCCAGATCGTGTCGGGCCAGATCGAACAGGGCCCGCATGCCGCGTCGGCGCTGTCCAACGACGAGCGCACGCGCGGCCTCGCGCTGCTGTGCTGCTCGAAGGCGCAGTGCGATCTCGAAATCGACGTGCGTGAAATCGCCGGCGTCGACGGCGTGCAGGTCAAGAAGCTGCCGTGCCGGATCGCCGCGCTCGAGCGCAAGGCCGACGACGTGATGGTCGTGAAGCTGCAGCTCCCCGCCAACGAACGCCTGCAGTATCTCGCGGGCCAGTACGTCGAGTTCATCCTGAAGGACGGCTCGCGCCGCAGCTACTCGATGGCGAACGCGCCGCACGAGGAAGGCGCGGTCGAGCTGCACATCCGCCACATGCCGGGCGGCAAGTTCACCGACCACGTGTTCGGCGCGATGAAGGAGCGCGACATCCTGCGCTTCGAAGGCCCGCTCGGCACGTTCTTCCTGCGTGAAGATTCCGACAAGCCGATCGTGCTGCTCGCATCGGGCACCGGCTTCGCGCCGATCAAGGCGATCATCGAGCACGTGAAGCACACGGGCATCACGCGCCCGATGACGCTCTACTGGGGCGCGCGCCGCAAGAAGGACATCTACCTCGGCGAGCTCGCCGAGCAGTGGGCTCGCGAGATCCCGAACTTCACGTACGTGCCGGTGCTCTCCGAGCCGGACGCCGGCGATCAGTGGACGGGCCGCACCGGCTTCGTCCATCGCGCGGTGATCGAGGATCTGCCCGACCTGTCGGGCCACCAGGTGTACGCATGCGGCGCGCCGGTGATGGTCGAATCCGCGCAGCGCGACTTCACGCAGCACCACGCGCTGCCGGCCGACGAGTTCTACGCGGACTCGTTCACGAGCGCCGCCGATCTCGCGCATCCGGTCTGAGGCCGACGCACCCGCGTACGGCACTGCGCGCCGCGATGTCACATCCGTGGCATCGCGGCGGTTTACAGTGACGCGCGGGATGCCTTATGCTTGCGCACATGAACTGCTTCCTGTCCGCCCTTCGACGTCGCCGCTCGCCGCTCCGCCCGGATGCCGCAGGCTCGTCACGGACTCGCGCGTAACCCCCACACTGCTTCACCGGTTACGCACAAGCTGTTCGACCCACCAGCCACGGCCTTCCGTGGCTTTTTTATTGCCTGCTTTCCTTTCAACGTCCGCTGGAGTCTGCTGCCATGCCCCTGAACGATTATCCGATCGACTCGCTGATGTACATCACGAACCGCCCCGACATCGTGTTTACGCACGGCAAGGGTTCGTGGCTCTACGATCATACGGGCAAGCGCTATCTGGACTTCATCCAGGGCTGGGCCGTCAACAGCCTCGGCCATTGCAACGACGGCATCGTCGACGCGCTGAAGACGCAGGCGGAAAAGCTGCTGAACCCGTCGCCCGCGTTCTACAACGAACCGATGGCGAAGCTCGCGGGCCTGCTCACGCAGCACAGCGTGTTCGACAAGGTGTTCTTCACGAACAGCGGCGCGGAAGCGAACGAAGGCGCGATCAAGCTCGCGCGCAAGTGGGGCCGCAAGTTCAAGAACGGCGCGTACGAGATCATCACGTTCGACCACAGCTTCCACGGCCGCACGCTCGCGACGATGTCGGCCAGCGGCAAGCCGGGCTGGGACACGATCTACGCCCCGCAGGTGCCGGGCTTCCCGAAGGCCGAGCTGAACGACATCAACTCGGTCGAGAAGCTGATCACCGACAAGACCGTCGCCGTGATGCTCGAGCCGATCCAGGGTGAAGGCGGCGTGATTCCGGCGACGCGTGAATTCATGCAGGCGCTGCGCGCGCTGACGAAGCAGCACGACCTGCTGCTGATCGTCGACGAAGTGCAAAGCGGCTGCGGCCGCGCGGGCACGCTGTTCGCGTACGAGCTGTCCGGCATCGAGCCGGACGTCATGACGCTCGCGAAAGGCATCGGCGGCGGCGCCCCGCTCGGCGCGCTGCTGTCGAAGGCCGAGTTCGCGGTGTTCGAGGCCGGCGACCAGGGTGGCACGTACAACGGCAACCCGCTGATGACGGCGGTCGGCTATTCGGTGATCTCGCAGCTCGTCGCACCGGGCTTCCTCGAAGGTGTGCGTGCGCGCAGCGAATACCTGAAGCGCAAGCTGCTCGAGCTGTCGGAAGAGCGCGGCTTCGAAGGCGAACGCGGCGAAGGCCTGCTGCGCGCGCTGCTGCTCGGCAAGGACATCGGCCCGCAGATCGTCGAGAAGGCCCGCGACATGCAGCCCGACGGCCTGCTGCTGAACGCCGCGCGGCCGAACCTGCTGCGCTTCATGCCCGCACTGAACGTGACGACCGAGGAAATCGACCAGATGATGGCGATGCTGCGGTCGGTGCTCGACACGCTCTAAGGAGAGCCCGCCGATGGATGCCACCGCCGATGCCGTTGTAATCCGCCCGTTCGAACGCGCCGACACCGATGCCGTGCTCGCGGTATGGCGTGACGCGTTCCCGCAGTATGAAGACGCGGATGCGCCGCCGCACCGCGATCCGCTGCGATCGATCGAGCTGAAGCTCGCGACGCAGCCGGAACTGTTCTTCGTCGCGACCAGCGGCGCACGCGTGGTCGGCACGCTGATGGCGGGTTTCGACGGGCATCGCGGCTGGCTCTACTCGTTCGGCGTGTCGAACGACGCACGCCGGCTCGGCATCGGCCGCGCGCTGATCGCGCATGCGGAACGCGCGCTCGCCGCGCGCGGCTGCCTGAAGATCAACCTGCAGGTGCTGCCCGGCAACGACGATGCGTGCCGCTTCTACGCGGCGCTCGGCTATCGCGTCGAGGAACGCATCTCGTTCGGCAAGACGCTGCCGGCCGCGTGAAGCAGAGGCCGGCCGCCCGCCACGTCAGCGCGTGATCGGCCCCGCGCCCGGCAGCGGATTGCCGAGCGCGTCGGTCGGCACGGCCTGCTGCTCGAACGCGGCGAAATACGCGGCCCATTGCGTATCGCTCACGCGCACGATCAGCGCGCCGTCCTGCCAGATGTCGTTGTGATCGTTGTGGTCGTCGCCCGCGCGGTTCAGGTAGTTCGCGCCGGTCGACCCCTGGTTCATGTGGGTGTCGTGGATGCCGTTGCCTTCCGAATACGAGCGGCCGAACACGACGACGTCGAGCCCCTGCGACTGCGCGGCGTTCACCAACCGCAGCAGCGACGGGATCGGCTCCTGATTCTCCGTGCCGTCCATCACGGCGCTCGGGCGCCATGCGCCCGTTTCGTTCAGGATGTCGCTGCGCAGGTAGTCGAGCGCGGGCAAGGCTGCCTGCCCCGTCAGGTCCGTATAGCCCTCGGCCGCGGCCGCGAGCGTCTGCGTGATCGGGTGGTGGAAATCGTAGACGAGCTTGTAGTTCAGCAGGTCGTCCGCGTCGTTGGTGCCCACGTTGATCGCGACGTCCCAGTCGCCTCCCGGCAATGCCAGCGTCAGGTGGACGTGATACTGGATCTCGCTACCGTGCGGCGAGCCTTTCAGCTTCGCCACCGATGTCACCTTCGCCTTCACGAAACCGTAGTCCAGACTCATGCGCGCTCTCCGTGTCCCGATGGGCCGCCGATGCTACACGGCCCGTGTGACGGTTGGCAGGCGACCGGCAACGAGCGGCCGCCCCCATCGTTCCCGCGCCGCGAGCGCGGCGCAACAGTCGAATGGAGTCGCGCCCGCACGCACAAGTTCGACCGGAATCGCATGACACGAAAAAAAAGCTGTCACGGCATCCCGTGACAGCCTTTCGAAAGCCCGTGTGCGACGCGGCCGGCATCTGCCGTCGCGCGCCACCGGGCCCGCTCATTCACTCACTCATTCACCCAGATACGCAGCCCGCACCTTCGGATCGTCGAGCATCTGCTTCGCATCGCCTTCCATCGTGACCGTGCCCGAATCCATCACGTAGCCGCGGTCGGCCGCCTGCAGCGCGAGGCGTGCATTCTGCTCGACGAGCAGCACCGTGATGCCCTCCTTCGAGATTTCACGCACCACTTCGAAGATCTTCTCGACCATGATCGGCGACAGGCCCATCGACGGCTCGTCGAGCAGCAGCAGCTTCGGCTTCGAGAGGATCGCGCGCGACATCGCCAGCATCTGCTGCTCGCCGCCCGACAGCGTGCCCGCGAGCTGCGTCGCACGCTCCTTCAGGCGCGGGAAGAAGCCGAACATGCGGTCGACGTCCTTCTTGATCTGCTCGCCGTCGTTGCGCAGATATGCACCCATCTGCATGTTCTCGACGATCGACATCCGCGCGAAGATCCCGCGGCCTTCCGGCACCATCGCGAGGCCGCGCTTGAGCAACTCGTGCGTCGGAATGCCCTTGATCGACTTGCCCTCGTACTCGATGTCGCCGGCCGAATACGCCTTCAGACCCGTGATCGCCTTCATCGTCGTGGTCTTGCCCGCGCCGTTCGCGCCGATCAGCGTCACGAGCTCGCCCTGGCGGACTTCCATGTCAACGCCCTTGACGGCCTGGATGCCGCCGTAGTTGACCTGCAAGCCCTTGATTTTCAACATTGCCGCTGCCATCAGTGCACCCCTGCGCCGAGATATGCCTCAATCACCTTCGGATTCTTCTGCACGTCCTGCGGCAGACCCTCGGCGATCACCTTGCCGTAATCGAGCACCGTCATCCGGTTGCACAGTCCCATCACGAGCTTCACGTCGTGCTCGATCAGGAGAATCGTGCGGCCGTCCGAGCGGATCTTGTCGAGCAGGCGCGTGAGTTCGACCTTCTCGGTCGCGTTCATCCCGGCCGCCGGCTCGTCGAGCGCGAGCAGCTTCGGGTCGGTGGCCAGCGCGCGCGCGATCTCGAGACGGCGCTGGTGGCCGTACGACAGGTTGCGCGACGTATAGTCCGCGTACTGCAGCACGCCGACGTATTCGAGCAGCTCGATCGCGCGTTCCTTGATCTCGCGCTCTTCCTGGCGTTCGGCCGGCGTCTGGAACACCGCGCCGAGCAGCCCGTGCTTGGTGCGCACGTGGCGGCCCACCATCACGTTCTCGAGGGCCGTCATCCCGCCGAACAGGCGGATGTTCTGGAACGTGCGCGCGATGCCCGTCTTCGCGACCTGATGCACCGCGGTCGGCTTGTACTCCGAGCCGTCGAGCTTGAACTCGCCGGAGTCCGGCGTGTAGAGGCCCGTGATCACGTTGAAGAACGTCGTCTTGCCGGCGCCGTTCGGGCCGATCAGCCCGTAGATCTCGCCTTCCTTGATTTCGAGGCCGACGTCGGACAGCGCCTGCAGGCCACCGAAGCGCTTGTTCACGCCTTTGACGGACAGTCGGATTTGTTTGTCGCTCATGTGTATATCCCCAGTGTCCGTCGATTAAGCACGAACCGGCTTCTTGCTGTTGCGCTTCGCCAGTTTCGCGATCTTGTCCTCATGCTTCGGCGCGGGCCACAGGCCTTCCGAGCGGTACAGCATGATGACCACCATCGCGAGACCGTACAGCGCCTGACGGATCACTTCCGTATCGACGATGTCATGACCGAACAGCGCGTGCTGCAGCGGGCTCATCGTCGAGCGCAGGAATTCCGGGAAGATCGCGAGCAGCACCGCGCCCAGGATCACGCCCGGGATGTGGCCCATGCCGCCGAGCACCACGCAGGCCAGCACGACGATCGATTCCCAGAACGTGAACGATTCCGGCGACACGAAGCCCTGGAACGAACCGAACATCGCACCCGAGAGGCCGCCGAACGACGCGCCCATCGCGAATGCGAGCAGCTTCACGTTACGGGTGTTGATGCCCATCGCCTTCGCCGCGATCTCGTCTTCGCGAATCGCCGCCCATGCGCGGCCGATACGCGAGTGCTGCAGGCGCGTACACACCCAGATCACCAGCAGCGAGCACAGCACGAACAGGTAGTAGTACATGTACACCGACGGCAGCTGGATCCCGAACAGTGAGTGCGTCTGCGACAGGTTGAAGCCGCCGACGTGCACCGGATCAATGCCCGTGATCCCCTTCGGGCCGTTGGTGATGTTCACCGGACGGTCGAGGTTGTTCATGAAGATCCGGACGATTTCACCGAAGCCGAGCGTCACGATCGCCAGGTAGTCGCCGCGCAGGCGCAGCGTCGGCGCACCGAGCAGGATCCCGAAGGTCGCCGCCAGCGCCATCGCGATCGGCACGATGATCAGGAACGGCACATGCAGCCCGTTCGGCGCGAGCGCCGCGATCCACTCGAATTGCGAGCTCAGGTGCGGCGAGCTCAACAACGCCGCCGTGTACGCGCCCACCGCGTAGAACGCGATGTAGCCCAGGTCGAGCAGGCCGGCGAAGCCGACCACCACGTTCAGGCCGAGCGCGAGCATCACGTACAGCATCGCGAAGTCGAGCACGCGGACCCAGTAGTTGCCGCCGGCCGAGCCGATGATGATCGGCGCCGCGATCACGAAGACCGCGGTCAGAAGGCCGATGATGACGGTCTTGGTGGTGTTGCGCTCTTCGACGAGCGACGTCGAGGATTCGATCGGTTGAATGGATGTCATGTTGTTTGCTCCCTTCCGTTACGCGCGATCCGCGACACGTTCGCCCAGCAGGCCGGACGGACGGAACACCAGCACGATGATCAGCACGACGAAGGCGAACACGTCCTGGTAGTTACTGCCGAATACGCCGCCCGTGAGGTTGCCGATGTAGCCGGCCCCGAGCTGCTCGATCAGGCCGAGCAGCACGCCGCCGACCATCGCACCGCCGAGGTTGCCGATCCCGCCCAGCACCGCGGCCGTGAATGCCTTCATGCCGGGGATGAAGCCCATGTAGAAGTGCACGTTGCCGTATTCGGATGCGATCATCACGCCGGCCAGCGCGGCGAGCGCGGAGCCGATCATGAACGTCGCGGAGATCACGAAGTTCGGGTTCACGCCCATCAGGCTGGCCGTATTCGGGCTTTCGGCGATCGCGCGCATCGCACGGCCGAGCTTGGTCTTGTGCACGAGCAGCAGCAGGCCGCCCATCACGATGAACGCCACCGCGATGATCACGATTTCAGTCACCGAGATCACGGCGCCGGGCGTCGTGTCGGTGGCCTTGATCACGTTGATCGGATCGGTCGGCAGCAATTGCGGGAACGGCAGCGGGTTGCGCGACCAGATGATCATCGCGGCGGTCTGCAGCAGGATCGACACGCCGATCGCGGTAATCAGCGGGGCGAGGCGCGGTGCGCGACGCAGCGGCCGGTAGGCGACCCGTTCGATCGTGAAGCCGACGAATGCACAGACGACTGCGGCGATGCCCAGGCCGATCGTCAGTGTCGCGACGTTGCCGAGTCCGGGGAAATGGTTCTGCAGCACGGTGATGGCCGACAGGGCGACCATCGCGCCGATCATCAGCACGTCGCCATGCGCGAAGTTGATGATGCCGAGAATGCCGTACACCATCGTGTAGCCCAACGCGATGATGGCGTAGACACTGCCGAGCACCAGCCCGTTGAGAACCTGCTGGACGAAAATATCCATTTAAAGCTCCTTGGCCCGTGCTGCCGGAGGACGTTGCGCCCCGCGGGTAAGCGAGGAATCGCGCCTTCTCGGCGACACTGCGGGTACTAGTCGATACCGGTAAGGGTGGATCGTCCCGGCGCGCGTCGCCCGGCCTGTACGGCCGGACCTGCCGCCGGAGCGGATACAAAAACGGCACCGCACTGTTCCGGTGCCGTCATGAGTCCCGTCGCTAAATCGTCACGACATCGAGGACGGTGTTCGTGGCCTCCTTGAAGTCGTAGGGCAGCATGCCGAGACGGCCATCGTCCGGTTGCCCGGCATCCGTGCCTTGTCCCGTCCGGGGCGAGGCAAGCCCCGCACCCGGGCAGATCGGATTCCGTGCCGCGCTGCCTCGCAAGGCACCGCGAACGCCGCGCCCGACATTCGTCAGGACTGCGTCGGAATCCATCGTACGAACCAGACCGCGCGCCGCGCCATCATTGCTCGCGGCAACGCGCTGTTTCGTCGAATCGAAATGAAAGGGGACCGGCGACATCGGCACGCTGCCCGCATCGCCGGGCACTCGGGCCGGCCTGCGTCGATCGGCGCGCACGGTCGCTGTCACGCCACGACCGGCGGCCTGCTGTGCTGCAACCTGCGTGCCCGCTGCCTGGCCGTTCGCCAGGCCAAGCGCATTGATTTCCTCGATCGCCAAACGTGCCCCGTTTTCCTTGTCCTTGCCCAATTGCGCGGTGCGGCACACGAACGGTGCCGCACGACCGGTTCCGGCGACGCGCACGCTGCTGGCCGGCGGTGCCGCGAACACCGCAGCCTCCCTCCCCGCCTCGTCGTCGCTCTTTTTGCTGCAGCCGGCAAGCATTGCAACCGGTGCGGCGACGGACATGGCGTAAGCCAACTTCACATGCATCGAGTGGTCTCCCGCGCCTTGCCAAAATCCGATTTCAAAGCCATTCAGGCCTGAAAACGGGCGCATTGTAACTCCATTTATAGGACGCCAATAATCCTGATTCGATGGGGTTTTCCTGCATTGCAACCAATTTTGAGAGACGCTTGGAAGCGCGCGGGGCAACCCGGTTGCACCATTGATCCGAATAATGGTTGCGATTGCGATTTCGACAGGCAAAAAAAAGCGCGCCGTCAGGCGCGCTTCGGTGTTCCGCGGGTGCGATGCGGCAATCAGGCGGCGGGCGGCAAGTTCAACCCGCGCGGCAGCGGAAACGACACGTTTTCCTCGATCCCGTCGAGCGCGCGGACATTGCGCACACCGAGTTCGCGCAGCCGTGCGATCACGGCCTGGGCGAGCACTTCGGGGGCCGACGCGCCTGCCGTCACGCCGATGCGACGCTTGCCTGCGACCCATGCCGGATCGATCTGGTCGGGTGCATCGACCATGTACGCGTCCACGCCGCGCTTCTCGGCCACTTCACGCAGGCGGCTCGAATTCGAGCTGTTCGGGCTGCCGACGACGATCACGACATCGCACTGCGGCGCCATGAACTTCACGGCGTCCTGGCGGTTCTGCGTCGCGTAGCAGATGTCCTGCTTCTTCGGCTCGCGGATCTTCGGATACTTCGCCTTCAGCGCGCCGATGATCTCGGCTGCATCGTCGACGGACAGCGTCGTCTGCGTGACGAGCGCGATGCGTTCGGGATCGGCGAGCTCGAGCTTCTGCACGTCCTCGACGCTCTCGACGAGATGCATGCCGCGCTCGACCTGCCCCATCGTGCCTTCGACTTCCGGATGGCCCTTGTGCCCGATCATGACGATGTCGACGCCGTCCTGGCGCATCTTCGCCACTTCGACGTGCACCTTCGTGACGAGCGGGCAGGTTGCGTCGTAAATGCGCAACCCGCGCACGTCGGCCTCGTCGCGCACGGCCTTCGACACGCCGTGCGCGCTGAAGATCACGGTATTGCCGGCCGGCACTTCCTCGAGTTCCTCGACGAAGATCGCGCCTTTCTTCTTCAGATCCTCGACCACGTACTTGTTGTGGACGATCTCGTGACGGACGTAGATCGGCGCACCGTGCATCGCGATGGCGCGCTCGACGATCTCGATCGCGCGATCGACACCCGCGCAGAAACCGCGCGGCTGGGCCAGCAGGATTTCGGCATCGGCGGCGACGGTCTGCCCGGACAGCGTATCGGTGGTGCTCATGATTACAGGATTCCGATGATTTTCACTTCGAACGTGAGCGCTTGGCCCGCGAGCGGATGATTGAAGTCGAACAGTGCCGAGGTTTCGCTGACTTCCTTCAGCACGCCCGCGTATCGGCCGCCGTCCGGCGCGTTGAACTCGATCAGCTCGCCCGGCGTGAAATCGTCGCCGACCATCCCGTTCTCGCGCAGCGTCGACAGCGTCACGCGCTGGAGCATGTCGGGATTCCGGGGACCGAACCCCTGTTCGGGGGCTAGCTGAAAAGTCGAATGGTCGCCGACCCTGAGGCCGATCAGAATCTGTTCCAGCGACGGCGCCAGTTGCCCCGCGCCGAGCAGCAGCGTGGCCGGCTTGTCGGTGAAGGTGTTGACGATATCGGCGCCGTCGGCGAGTGCCAGCCGGTAATGCAACGTGACGTGGGAACCGGGCTTCACTTCGGATAGATCGATGAGGCTCATGAATTACTCGTTCAGTCGGCGCCCGATACGGCCGAAAGGCCCGGCGCAAAACCAATATTGTAAGTCACCTGAGCGCGCAAGGCGGAAAGTGCGACGACGTCGCGCACACTGCCCGCCGCCAATGGAGTTTCAAGCATGCTGTCACCCTGCCCAGCCTTGCCGCCCGTCGAATGCCGCGACAGCGCCGATCTGCCGGCCGATCCGCCCGGCCGCGTCATCCCGATCCACCGGCGCAAGCACCGCCTGCGCGGCTGGCGGCCCGAGCGGCCACGCGAGCGATTGCTGGAGCGCGGGCCGGCGGCGCTGACCGACGACGAACTGGTCGCCCTGCTGCTCGGCACGGGCAAGCCCGGGCACGATGTATTCACCACCGCCCGCGCACTGGTCAAGCAGTTCAAGTCGTTGCACGGATTGCTCGAGGCAACCACCGGCGATTTCGAGGCGCACCCCGGCATCGGCCCCGCGCGCGCCGCGCGGCTGGTTGCCGTCATCGAGATCGCGCGTCGCATGCTGAAGGAGAAAGCGCAAGAGAAGATGCCGATCGATTCGCCCGGCGCGGTCGAGGACTATCTGCGGCTGAAGATCGGCGCGCGTCCGTACGAAGTGTTCGCCGCGGTCTACCTCGACGCGCGCCACGGCCTGATCGACATGGAGGAAATCACGCGCGGCTCGCTGACGCGCATGGCCGTCTACCCGCGCGAGATCGTGCGCCGCGCGATGGCATACAACGCCGCGGCACTGATCGTTGCCCACAACCATCCGTCGGGCGCGGTGCAGCCGAGCGCGGAAGATCGCCGCCTGACCCGCGTGCTGCACGACGCGCTCGCACTCGTCGATGTCAGGCTGCTCGATCACGTCGTGATCGGCACCAGTGATACTTTTTCGTTCGCACGGGCCGGTTGGATGTAGACTGTGCGATTGCGGCCCGCCCAACGGCGCCGCAACGGCGATGCGAAATTAGGTTTGATTTTTCTGAACTTTTTCTGCTAGAATCGCCGTCTGTCTTTTTTCCAACCAGTTCTAGCCATCGAAGGGCCTTGTCTGTAAGGGCTTCGGCGTTCTGAGTGCAGCCATGGATCACGTGGCGGTACGATGGAACCTTCATCGGCGATCGAACCCCGAATTTAGCGTATTAGGAGTGCTCTCATGGCACGCGTATGCCAAGTAACTGGGAAAGCGCCGATGAGCGGCAACAACGTTTCCCACGCCAACAACAAGACGAAGCGCCGCTTCCTGCCGAACCTGCAAAACCGCCGGTTCTGGGTAGAGAGCGAAAACCGCTGGGTGCGCCTGCGCGTCTCGAACGCCGGCCTGCGCCTGATCGACAAGAACGGCATCGATTCCGTGCTCGCTGACCTGCGCGCACGCGGCGAAGCCTAAGCCCAAGGAGCAGAATCATGGCAAAAGGCGCACGCGACAAAATCAAGCTCGAGTCGACCGCTGGTACGGGTCACTTCTACACGACCACGAAGAACAAGCGCAACATGCCGGAAAAGATGGCGATCAAGAAGTTCGATCCCGTCGTCCGCAAGCATGTGGAATACAAAGAAACCAAGATCAAGTAATCTCCGGTTTCTGCTAGCCTGACGGCGACCGAAAAGCCCCGCACATGCGGGGCTTTTTGTTTTGCGCGCACGCTCCGGCGCGACGCGGTATGCTCTCCCCTTTCCGCGGCCACGGCCGCCGGAACGCACAAGATCAAAAGCGTAACGATGGAGATGCAGCATGAAATTCGACGTGGCGATCGTCGGCAGCGGCCTGGCAGGGCTGTCGGTCGCACTCAACCTGGCCAGCACGCGACGTGTCGCGCTGATCGCGAAACGGTCGATGATGGAGGGCGCGAGCGATAACGCGCAAGGCGGCATCGCGGCCGTCCTCGATTCGGCGGACAGCATCGAGAACCACGTCGACGACACGCTGGTCGCCGGTGGCGGCTTGTGCGACGAAGGCGCGACGCGCTATATCGTCGAGCACGGCCGCGAAGCGATCGAATGGCTGATCTCGCAGGGCGTGCCGTTCACGAAGGACGACGCGGCCGAGCTCGGCTTCCACCTCACGCGTGAAGGCGGCCACAGCCACCGCCGGATCATCCACGCGGCCGACGCGACCGGCCATGCGGTGCTCGCCACGCTGTCGGCGCGTGCACGCCAGCATCCGAACATCACGTTCTTCGAAAACCACCACGCGATCGACCTGATCACGTCGGACCGGCTCGGCCTGCCCGGCCGCCGCTGTCACGGCCTCTACGCGCTCGACGTCGACAACGACCGCACGATCACGATCGAGGCGCCGCATACGGTGCTCGCCACGGGCGGCGCCGGCAAGGTCTACCTGTACACGACGAACCCCGACACCGCGACCGGCGACGGCATCGCAATGGCGTGGCGCGCGGGTTGCCGCGTGTCGAACATGGAATTCATTCAGTTCCACCCGACCTGCCTGTTCCATCCGTATGCGAAGTCGTTCCTGATTTCCGAAGCCGTACGCGGCGAAGGCGGCCTGTTGAAGCTGCCCGACGGCACGCGCTTCATGCCCGCACACGATCCGCGCGCCGAACTCGCGCCGCGCGACATCGTCGCGCGCGCGATCGACTTCGAGATCAAGAAGCGCGGGATCGACTGCGTGTATCTCGACATCAGTCACCAGCCGGAAGCGTTCCTGCGCGAACACTTCCCGACGATCCACGCGCGCTGCCTCGAATTCGGAATCGACATCGCGAAAGAGCCGATTCCCGTCGTGCCGGCCGCACACTACACGTGCGGCGGCGTCGTCACCGACCTCGCCGGGCGCACCGATCTCGCGGGCCTGTATGCGGTCGGCGAAACGTCTTACACGGGGCTTCACGGCGCGAACCGGCTCGCGAGCAACTCGCTGCTCGAATGTCTCGTGATCGGCCGCGCGGCGGCCGAGGCGATCGAAGCGGCCGGCTTCGATGCCGAAACGCCGGCCACGCTGCCCGCGTGGGACGAAAGCCGCGTGTCGGATGCGGACGAGGAAGTCGTCGTCGCGCACAACTGGGACGAGCTGCGCCGCCTGATGTGGAACTACGTCGGCATCGTGCGTACCGACAAGCGCCTCGAACGCGCGAAGCACCGGCTGTCGCTGCTGCGTGACGAGATCCAGGAGTACTACGCGAACTTCCGCGTGACGCGCGACCTGCTCGAATTGCGCAACCTCGTCGACGTGGCGACCCTGATCGTGAAGAGCGCACACTCGCGCCGCGAAAGCCGCGGGCTGCACTACAGCCGCGACTGGCCGAACTCGCTGCCGAAGGCCCTGCCGAGCGTGCTCACACCGCGCGCGCGTCGCTGAGCGGCACGCCCTTTCCGGCTGCGGCCGCACAGGAAAAAAGCCGTTGGCGTTTGCGCGCCAACGGCTTTTTTGTCTGATCGAAGGCGTTCGGTCAGTCGACGATCCGCATCGAATAATCCGTCGCGCGCACGTCCTTCGTCAGCGCGCCGATCGAGATGCGATCGACCCCCGTTTCCGCGAACGCACGCACCGTATCGAAATTGACGCCGCCCGACACTTCGAGCACGGCCTTGCCGTTCGCCACGCGCACCGCTTCACGCATCATGTCGAGCGTGAAGTTGTCGAGCAGCACCGACTGCGCGCGATGTGCGAGCGCCGTATCGAGCTGCGCAAGCGTCTCGACTTCGACCTGCACGGGCACGCCCGACTCCAGCGCAAATGCCGCATCGAGCGCCTCGCCGACACCGCCTGCCGCCGCGATGTGGTTTTCCTTGATCAGGATGCCGTCATACAGCGCGAGGCGCTGGTTCTCACCGCCGCCGACGCGCACCGCATACTTTTGCGCGAGCCGCAGGCCCGGCAGCGTCTTGCGCGTATCGAGGATCTTCGCGCGCGTGCCTTCGACGCGATCGACGTAACGACGCGTCGCGGTCGCGACGCCCGACAGCAGCTGCAGGAAGTTCAATCCGTTGCGCTCGGCCGTCAGCAGCGCGCGCGCCGGCCCTTCGAGTTCGCAGACGGTCGAATCGGGCGACATACGATCGCCTTCGCGATAACGCCACTGCACGACGATCGCCGGATCGATCCGGGCAATCACGGCCTCGAACCACGGCACGCCGCACAGCACGGCCTCCTCGCGCACGATGATGCGCGCACGGCGGCGTCCGCCGGCCGGTACGAGCCGCCCGGTCTGGTCGCCGGTGCCGACGTCTTCCGCGATCGCATCGGCCACGTTGCGCGCGATCGCATCGTCGAATGCCGCGCCGTACTGCTCGCGGACGATGTTGAAGAGCGGCGATACTGCGGAGCTCGCGCCGCCTTCCGCCGGGCCGCTCCCAAGGACGGTGGCTGCCCCCTCGGGGGCCAGCGAACGAATGTGAGCGTGGGGGCTATTCATTACGCAGCCCCCACGTTCGCGAACAGTTGCTGGTCACGCTGCAGATCGCCGCTCGCCTGCACGCGCTTCTTGTGCGCGGCTGCGAAATCGAGCATCCGGTCGATCGGCAGGCGTGCGCGCTCGCCGATCGCAGGATCGACGCAGATCTCGTTGTGACCGCGTTCGAGCACGTCGGCAAGGTTCGCGAGGCCGTTCATCGCCATCCACGGGCAGTGCGCGCAGCTCTTGCAGGTGGCGCTGTTGCCGGCCGTCGGCGCGGCGATGAAGGTCTTGCCGGGCGCCGCAAGCTGCATCTTGTGCAGGATGCCGAGATCGGTCGCGACGATGAAGTGCGTCGCGTCGAACTTGACCGCCGCATCGATCAGCTGCGTGGTCGAGCCGACCACATCGGCCTGCGCGACGACGTTTTCCGGCGATTCCGGGTGGACGAGCACCTTCGCGTCCGGATATTCGGCGCGCAGCAGGTCGAGTTCGATGCCCTTGAATTCGTCGTGAACGAGGCACGAGCCTTGCCACAGCAGCATGTCCGCGCCGGTTTTCTTCTGGATGTAGCTGCCGAGATGGCGATCCGGCGCCCAGATGATCTTCTCGCCGCGCGCGTGCAGGTCGGCCACGATCTCGAGGCCGATCGACGACGTGACCATCCAGTCCGCGCGCGCCTTCACGGCGGCGCTGGTATTCGCATAGACGACGACGGTACGGTCGGGATGCGCATCGCAGAACGCCGAGAATTCGTCGACGGGGCAACCGAGGTCGAGGGAGCAGGTCGCGTCGAGATCGGGCATCAGGATGCGTTTGTTCGGGCTCAGGATCTTCGCGGTTTCGCCCATGAAGCGCACGCCGGCGACGACCAGCGTCTGTGCGTCGTGGTCACGGCCGAAGCGGGCCATTTCGAGCGAATCGGCGACACAGCCGCCGGTTTCGTCGGCGAGCTCCTGCAATTCGGCGTCGACGTAGTAGTGCGCGACCAGCACGGCCTTTTCACGCACGAGCAAGGCCTTGATGCGCGCTTTCAGCGCGGCCCGCTCTTCGGCGGACGGTGCATCGGGCACCTTGGCCCATGCCTGGCCCACGCCGCATACGGTCCCTGCTGCAACGGGCCGGTCGTACTCGACGGGTTTGATCGTCGATTGCATCTCCATATCTCCTGTCGATCGGAGTTAGCGCTTTAGCGCTTACTCCGATCCCATGCTTCGCGGTCGATCAGCGCTAGCGCTTTAGCGCCCACCCCGATCCCATCCCCTGATCTCGCCCCGGAGCAACGCTTCCACGTTGCCCCAAGCCTCATACCAATCCGGCCCCGCCGATCACCATTCAAAAACCGGCGGACCAAATAAAAAACCCCGCCAACGCGGGGTTTTTGACGTCCTTAGATTCTAATCGATTTCGAATCAGGCGTAGCGGCGCAGGCGCGTCGCGAATTCCTGCAGCGCCTTGATGCCGCTTTGTTCTGCGCGATGGCACCAATCCTGCAATTGCGCGAGAAGCTGTTCGCGCGATGCGGTCGAACGATCCCAGATCGCGGCGAGATCCTGGCGCAGCTGGAAGTAGGTTTGCAGCTTCTGGCTGTTCGCGAAGATTTCCGGCAGCAGCTTCTTCTGCGGCTCGTCGAGGCCCTCGGCATCCTTGTGGAACCACTTGCGCGCGCCGCGCATCATCTGGTACTTCTCGCCGCCGATTTCCTTCAGGTGCGCAAGCTCCTGGCGGTACGCACGCTTCACGGCCTTGCCGTAGCGTGCCATCACTTCGTAGCGGTTCGACAGCACGGCCTGCAGGGTTTCCTGGTCGAGCACCGTCTTCGGCTTGTTCAGGCGCGGCGTCGGCGCGACCTTCTTCACCTTCGCGAGACCGAACGCCGACATGATGCGGATGTACATCCAGCCGATGTCGAACTCGTACCACTTGTTCGACAGCTTCGCCGACGTCGCGAATGTGTGGTGGTTGTTGTGCAGCTCTTCGCCACCGATCACGATGCCCCACGGGAACAGGTTCGTGCTCGCGTCGGCCGAGTTGAAGTTGCGATAGCCCCAGAAGTGACCGAAGCCGTTGACGACGCCAGCCGCCCAGAACGGAATCCAGACCATCTGCACGGCCCACACGGTCAGGCCGATCACGCCGAACAGCGCGACGTCGATCACCATCATCAGGCTGATGCCGAGAATCGGATACTTCGAATAGACATTGCGCTCGACCCAGTCGCTCGGCGTGCCGTGGCCGAACTTGCGCATCGTCTCTTCGTTCTTCGCTTCCGCGCGATACAGCTCGGCGCCTTCGAGGAACACCTTCCAGATGCCGCGCGTCTGCGGGCTGTGCGGATCTTCCTCGGTCTCGCACTTCGCGTGGTGCTTGCGGTGAATCGCGGCCCACTGGCCGGTCAGCATGCCGGTCGTCATCCACAGCCAGAGGCGGAAGAAGTGGCTCGCGATCGGATGCAGCTCAAGCGCGCGGTGCGCCTGGCAGCGGTGCAGGTAGACCGTCACGCCGATGATCGTGACGTGCGTGACGGCGAGCGCGAACAGCGCGACCTGCCACCACGAAAAATGCAGGAGCCCGTGGGAAAGAAAATCGAGCAGGGAATTCAACAAGGCAGTTACCTGTGATGAGAGCGACGCCGGCACGCGCCGAGCGTCAGAAAAATGAAAGCATACCGCGTGTAGACCAGAATTTTACTTCAACCGTTCCAAGTCTTTGTAAAAAATGAACATTTTCTTGCCCTGACGCAACAAACCCAGTCCATGGGCGGACTTGGAAAGGCCCGCGATCCGGTACCGGCCGCGGGGTCGATACGATTGACGGCCGCCCGCGTCATGCCGCCGGTGCGTGGCCGTCCACGGCGCTGTTGCCGGCCGTCACGTCCGTGGCGGGAAAGGCGTCGGGCAACCCGACGACGCGCACTTCGCGCTGCGGGAACGGAATCGAAATCCCGTGCTCGCTGAACAGGCGCCAGATGTTCCGGTTCACGCTCGAACGCACGCCGGACGTGCCTTTCGCCGAATCCTCGATCCAGAAACCGAGCTCCAGGTCGATCCCGTCCGCGCCGAAACCCACCAGATACGGGGTCGGAGCAGGCTCCGTCAGCACGCGCGGCACACCCTTGGCCGCATCGGCGAGCAGCGTGAGCGCGTGCTCGACGTCGCTCGTGTACGCGACCTGCACCGCGACCTTCGCGTAGCCGCGCGTCAGGTACGACGACTGGTTCTGCACGACGTCGGTGATCAGCTTTTCGTTCGGGATCAGCGTCTCGTTGCCGTCGAGGCCGCGCACGACCGTGTAGCGCGTGCGGATCTGCGTGACCACGCCCTGCAAACCGCCCACGCTGATCGCGTCGCCGAGCCGAAGCGAGCGGTCGAGCAGGATGATGAAGCCCGACACGTAGTTGCTGGCGATCTTCTGCAGCCCGAAACCGAGGCCGACACCCACCGCGCCGCCGAACACGCCGAGCACGGTCACGTCGATGCCGACCAGCGACAGCCCGATCAGGATCGCCGCGAACACGAGCAGCGCGCGGCCGACCCGCGACAGCACGACCTTCAGGTTCGCGTCGAGCGTGCTCGCGCGCGTGAGGCGATCCTCGAGCACCGAGCCGAGCCACATCGCGACCATCAGCGTCACGCACACCCACAGCGCGCCGGAGATCACCGACAGCAGCGTGAGATGCGCATTGGCGACACGGAACTGCACGCTGTCGAGCCAGCCGAGCACGTCACGCTGGATGCCGAGCACGGTCAGCACCATCGCGGCCCACACGACGGTCGACACGATCTTCTCGACGATCGACAGCCATGCATGCGTGTGGCCGTCGCGCGCGAACACGCGCCGCGCAAAGAAGAACAACACGTAGATCAGCCCGATGCCGAACAGCGGCACGAGCGCGAGCGACAGCAGCGACGTCGACATGAACGGGTCGAACGCGAGCTGCGCGCCGCCCACGAACACGCTGCCGAACAGCGGGAACAACGCGCGCTTCAGGCTTTGCGCGCCCGCGCCGGGCGCACGTCCGGCCGCCCGGCGGCGCGCGTCGATCCGGCCGTGCACGAAGCGCGCGGCCACCCATGCGAAGCACAGCGCGCCGATGAGGATCGCCGCCTGCCAGATCATCACCGGCTGGTGGAAATCGCGGATGACCAATGCCAGCCGGTGCGACAGCAGGCGGCTCTGCAGATTCTCCATCGTCCGTCCAGCCCGCCGTTACTGCGCAGCGCGCCGTTCGAGCACCGCGGCGAAGAAGCCGTCGGTCGCGTGGCGATGCGGCCACAGCGACAGGTAGTCGCCCGTCTCGAGCTCGATGCGCTGGTCGTCCAGCACCTTCTGCGCCGGCACCAGCACGAAGTCGGGATGGTCGGCCAGGAACCGTTCGACGATGCGTTCGTTCTCGGCGTCGAGCACGCTGCAGGTCGCGTAGACGAGCCGGCCGCCCTTCTTCACCAGACGTGCGGCGCTCGCGAGGATCGACGCCTGCTTAGGCGTCAGCTCGTCGATCGCGGTGCGCGTCTGGCGCCACTTCAGGTCCGGATTGCGGCGCAGCGTGCCGAGGCCGCTGCACGGCGCATCGACCAGCACGCGGTCGATCTTGCCGGCGAGCCGCTTGATCTTCGCGTCATGTTCGCTGTCGATCAGCACCGGGTTCACGTTCGACAGCCCGCTGCGCGCGAGGCGCGGCTTCAGCTTCGCCAGGCGCTTCTCCGACACGTCGAACGCGTAGAGGCGCCCGGTCGAGCGCATCATCGCGCCCAGCGCGAGCGTCTTGCCGCCCGCACCCGCGCAGAAATCGACGACCATCTCGCCGCGGCGCGGCGCGACCAGCGAGCACAGCAGCTGGCTGCCTTCGTCCTGCACCTCGATCGCGCCTTCCTCGAACAGCCTCAGGCGCGTCAGCGCCGGCTTGCCGACCACGCGCACACCGAACGGGGAAAACGGCGTCGCGCCCGCATCGATGCCTTCCGCGCGCAGCCCGTCGATGACCTGATCACGGCTGGCCTTCTGCACGTTGGCGCGCAGGTCGAGCGGCGCCGGGTAGTTCAGCGCGGCCGCGAGCTGCGCGAGCTCGTCGGCGTCGAAACGGGCCGACAAGGCCTGGTGGATCCAGTCGGGCAGGTTCGTGCGGATGCGCACCGGCAGGCTCGCCGGATCGATCTTCGATACGTGCTCGAGCCATGCGGACTCGGTGTCGGACAGGAACGGCTTCAGCGCATTGCGGCCAGCCGTCTGCATCAGGCCGAGCAGCGTGAGGCGCCGCGCGGGCGTGCCCGTGCCGCTCTCGGCGAGATGCGAAAACTCCATCTTGCGGCGCAGCACCGCGAACACGGCCTCGGCGATCACGCCGCGCTCGGCATGCCCGAGCTTCGGATGCGCGCGGAAGAACCGGCTCGTCGTCGCATCGGCGGGGCCGGCGAACTTCAGCACCTCGGCCAACAAAGTCTCGGTCTGGCCGATCAGGAATCCGTGCAGTTTCATACGCCCTCACTCGTTTCGGTATGCGGTTGATCCGCGAAAATCCAGCGCGCCTCTTCCGGCGCCACCACTGCACGGCCGTTCTCGAGGCGCAGACGCCCCTCGATGAACCAGCGCACCGCGCGCGGATACAGCACATGCTCGACCGTCAGCACACGCTGCGCGAGCGCGGCCGCGTCGTCGCCCGCGCGCACGGGCACCGCGCCCTGCGCGACGATCGCGCCGCTGTCGAGCTCGGGAATCACGAAATGCACGCTCGCGCCATGCAGCGCGACCCCCGCGTCGAGCGCCTGCTGGTGCGTGTGGATGCCCTTGAAGCTCGGCAGCAGCGACGGGTGGATGTTCAGCAGCCGGCCTTCGTATCGTCTGACGAATGCGGGCGTGAGAATGCGCATGAAGCCGGCGAGGACCACGAGATCGGGCGCGAATCGGTCGATCTCGGCGGCGAGCGCCGCGTCGAAGCTGTCGCGGCCGTCGAACGACCGGTGGTCGACCACCGCCGTCGCCACCCCGTGCGACGCGGCAAATGCCAGGCCGGCCGCGTCGGGCCGGTTGGCGATCACGGCCGCAACCTCGGCCGGCCAGCGTTCCTGCGCGCACGCGCGGACGATGGCCTCCATGTTGCTGCCGCGACCGGAAATCAGGATCACGAGTTTTTTCATCCGCGAATTTTACCATTCGCCCCCGCGTTTCCCCCCTTCTCGGCCGCCGGCCCGCCCGAACGTTTATAATCTTCTGCTTTGCGGCATCCCACCGCCCATTCCCCGACGCTGCATCCGCTATCGTGAAAGTCTTCCGCGGCCTGCCCAACGCCGAGAGCCGCGCCCCGTGCGCGCTGACGATCGGCAACTTCGACGGTGTCCATCGCGGCCACCAGGCCCTGCTCGCGCGCGTGCGCGCGGCAGCGGACGCGCGCGGCCTGCCCGTGTGCGTGATGACGTTCGAACCGCACCCGCGCGAATTCTTCAACCCGGCCGGCGCGCCGCCGCGCATCGCGATGCTGCGCGACAAGCTCGAGGCGCTGCGCGATCACGGCGTCGACCGCGTGGTCGTCGAGCACTTCAACCACACGTTCGCGAGCCAGTCGCCGCAGGCGTTCGTCGAACGCACGCTGGTGAACGGGCTGCACACGCGCTGGATGATGGTCGGCGACGATTTCTGCTACGGCGCGAAACGGGCGGGCACTTTCGACACGCTGCAGGCGGCCGGTGCGCAGTACGGCTTCGAGGTCGAGCAGATGGGTACGGTGGCCGGCAGCGACGGCACGCGCATCTCGAGCTCGGGCGTGCGCGCCGCGCTCACGGCCGGCGATCTCGATGCGGCCGCGCAGGCGCTCGGCCACGGCTATGCGATCAGCGGCCACGTCGCGCACGGGCTGAAGCTCGGCCGCGACCTCGGCTTCCCGACGCTGAACCTGCCGATCGCACACAAGCGGCCGGCGCTCGCGGGCATCTTCGTCGTGCAGGTGCACGGCCTCGGCCCCGCCCCGCTGCCGGGCGTCGCGAGCCTCGGCCTGCGCCCGACCGTCGACGATTCGGGCCGCGTGCTGCTCGAAGTCCACCTGCTCGACTGGCACGGCGATGCCTATGGCAAGCTCATCCGCGTCGAATTCCTGAAGAAGCTGCGCGACGAGGCGAAATTCGACGATCTCGAGACGCTGTCGCGCGCGATCGCGCTGGACGTCGCGAATGCGCGTGCGTACTTCATCGAGCGCGACCGTGCGCCGGGCAGCCGCGCCACGGGCTTCGCGACGTCGGCCACCGACCGAATTAGCTGATCCGGACGGCGGCGCCCCGCGCCGCACCCTCGCGCCGCCCAGTCGCGCGCATACCCGATTCACGACGCTCGCGCGTCCCCCGAGATTGAGATAGCGATTCCATCATGAGCAACAAGAAAGCCGATTCGAAACCGCAGGCCAAGTATCCGGTCAACCTGCTCGACACGCCGTTCCCGATGCGCGGCGACCTGCCCAAGCGCGAGCCGCAGTGGGTCAAGGAATGGGAAGAGCGCGGCATCTACGAGAAGATCCGCGCGGCCAGCGCCGGCCGTCCGAAGTTCATCCTGCACGACGGCCCGCCGTATGCGAACGGCGACATCCACCTCGGCCACGCCGTCAACAAGATCCTGAAGGACATCGTCGTCAAGTCGCGCAACATGGCCGGCTTCGACGCACCGTACGTGCCGGGCTGGGATTGCCACGGGATGCCGATCGAAATCCAGATCGAGAAGCAGTTCGGCAAGTCGCTGCCGGCGGCCGAAGTGATGAGCAAGGCGCGCACGTATGCGACCGAGCAGATCGAGAAGCAGAAGGTCGGCTTCAAGCGTCTGGGCGTGCTCGGCGACTGGGCCAACCCGTACAAGACGATGAACTTCGTCAACGAGGCGGAAGAGCTCCGCGCGCTCGGCAAGATCATCGAGAAGGGCTACGTGTATCGCGGGCTGAAGCCGGTGAACTGGTGCTTCGACTGCGGCTCGGCGCTCGCGGAAGCGGAAGTCGAGTACAAGGACCGCACCGATCCGACGATCGACGTGATGTTCGCGTTCGCGGAACCGGAAAAGACCGCGCAGGCGTTCGGCCTGCCGGCCCTGCCGCGCGCCGAAGGCGGCATCGTGATCTGGACCACCACGCCGTGGACGATCCCGGCGAACCAGGCGCTGAACCTCCATCCGGAAATCGTCTACGCGCTGGTCGACACCGAGCGCGGGCTGCTGATCATCGCGGAAGAGCGCGTCGAAGCCTGCATGACCGACTTCAAGCTGACGGGCCGCGTCGTGGCGACCGCGCCGGGCGTGAAGCTCGCGGGCCTGCGCTTCCACCACCCGCTCGCGTCGGCTCACCCCGGCTACAAGCGCACCGCACCCGTGTACCTCGGCGATTACGTGACGACCGACACGGGTACCGGCGTCGTGCACTCGTCGCCCGCGTACGGCATCGAGGACTTCGTGTCCTGCAAGGCGCACGGGATGACCGACTCCGACTTCATCAACCCGGTGATGGGCGACGGCCGCTATATCGAATCGCTGCCGCTGTTCGGCGGCCTGTCGATCTGGGACGCGAACCCGAAGATCGTCGAGGCGCTGAACGCGGCCGGCTCGCTGCTGCGCAGCGAGAAGTACACGCACAGCTACATGCACTGCTGGCGCCACAAGACGCCGATCATCTACCGCGCCACGTCGCAGTGGTTCGCCGGGATGGACGTGACGCCGCGCGACGGCGGCAAGACGCTGCGCGAAACGGCGCTCGAAGGCGTCGACGCGACCGCGTTCTACCCGTCGTGGGGCAAGCAGCGCCTGTTCAGCATGATCGCGAACCGTCCCGACTGGACGCTGTCGCGCCAGCGCCAGTGGGGCGTGCCGATGGCGTTCTTCGTGCACAAGGAAACCGGCGAACTGCATCCGCGCACGCTCGAGCTGCTCGAGGAAGTCGCGAAGCGCGTCGAGCAGTCGGGCATCGAGGCGTGGCAGACGCTCGACCCGCGCGAGCTGATCGGCGACGACGCGAACCTGTACGAAAAGAACCGCGACACGCTCGACGTGTGGTTCGATTCGGGCACGACGCACTGGCACGTGCTGCGCGGCTCGCACAAGGATCAGCTGCAGTTCCCGGCCGACCTCTACCTCGAGGGCTCGGACCAGCACCGCGGCTGGTTCCACTCGTCGCTGCTCACGGCGTCGATGATCGACGGCCGCGCGCCGTACAAGGGCCTGCTCACGCACGGCTTCACGGTCGACGGCGAAGGCCGCAAGATGAGCAAGTCGCTCGGCAACGGCATCGACCCGCATGAAGTCGCGAACCGCCTGGGCGCGGAAATCATCCGCCTGTGGATCGCCTCGACCGACTACTCGGGCGAGCTCGCGATCTCCGAGGAAATCCTGAAGCGCGTGACCGAAGGCTATCGCCGCATCCGCAACACGCTGCGCTTCCTGCTCGCGAACCTGTCGGACTTCGACTTCGCGCAGCACGCCGTGCCGGTCAACGAATGGCTCGAGATCGACCGCTATGCGGTCGCGTTCTCGCAGCAACTGCAGACGGAATTGCTCGGCCACTACGAGAAGTACGAATTCCACCCGGTCGTCGCGAAGCTGCAGACGTACTGCTCGGAGGATCTCGGCGGCTTCTACCTCGACGTGCTGAAGGATCGCCTGTACACGAGCGCCGCCGATTCGCGCGCACGCCGCTCCGCGCAGACGGCGCTGTACCACCTGACGCACGGCCTGCTGCGCGTGCTCGCACCGTTCCTGTCGTTCACGGCGGAAGAAGCGTGGAAGGTGTTCCAGCCGGCCAGCGACACGATCTACACGGAAACCTACTACGCGTATCCGGAAGTTGACGGCTCGGCCGCGCTGATCGAGAAGTGGGCGCTGCTGCGCGATGTGCGCGGCAACGTGACGAAGGCGCTCGAGGAAGCACGCACCGCGAACCGCATCGGTTCGTCGCTGCAGGCCGAAGTCGCGGTGCACGCGAGCGGCGCACGCTACGACGCGCTCACGAGCCTCGGCGACGATCTGAAGTTCGTGCTGATCACGTCGGCCGCGACGGTCGTCAAGGTCGATGACGAAGCACAGGAAAGCGTCGACGTGGCTGCGTCGACGTACCAGAAGTGCGAGCGCTGCTGGCACTACCGTGAAGATGTCGGCGCGCACGCCGATCATCCGACGCTGTGCGGCCGCTGCTTCTCCAACCTGTTCGAAAACGGCGAAATCCGGAGCGCTGCTTAACCATGGCGAAGACCCTGTCGAAACCGGCCAGCGGCGCGCTTGCGCCCTGGCTCGGCATTTCGCTGATCGTGATCCTGTTCGACCAGCTGTCGAAGATCGCGATCCTGAAGACGTTCGCGTACGGCGCGCAGCACGAGCTGACGTCGTTCTTCAACCTCGTGCTGGTGTACAACCGCGGCGCCGCGTTCGGCTTCCTGTCGACCGCGGGCGGCTGGCAGCGCTGGGCGTTCACCGCGCTCGGCATCGCCGCGACGCTCGTGATCTGCTTCTTGCTGAAGCGTCACGGCCAGCAGCGGCTGTTCAGCCTGTCGCTCGCGATGATCCTCGGCGGCGCACTCGGCAACGTGATCGACCGGCTCGTCTACGGCCACGTGATCGACTTCCTCGATTTCCATCTCGGCGCCTGGCACTTCCCGGCGTTCAACCTCGCCGATTCCGCGATCACGGTCGGCGCGGTGCTGCTGATCTACGACGAACTGCGTCGCGTGCGCGGCTCGCGCTAAGCGCGCATACTCGGCGTCGACGGCCGGCTTCGCGCCGGCCGTTCCGTTTGACCCTTGGAGGCCTGAGTTGGCACACGCAGAACTCGCAGGAAAACACCTCGTTCTCGGCCTGACCGGCGGCATCGCCTGCTACAAGATCGCCGAGCTCACGCGGCTGCTCGTGAAGGCCGGCGCGACCGTGCAGGTCGCGATGACCGAAGCCGCCACCCAGTTCATCACGCCCGTCACGATGCAGGCGCTGTCGGGCCGGCCCGTCTACACGAGCCAGTGGGACGCGCGCGTCGGCAACAACATGGCGCACATCGACCTGTCGCGCGAAGCCGATGCGATCGTGATCGCGCCCGCGTCGACGGACTTCCTCGCGAAGCTCGCGCACGGATTCGCGGACGATCTGCTGTCGACGCTGTGCGTCGCGCGCGATTGCCCGCTGCTCGTCGTTCCCGCCATGAACCGCCAGATGTGGCAGAACCCGGCCACGCAGCGCAACGCCGCGCAACTGCGCGCGGACGGCGTGTCGGTACTCGGCCCGGATTCGGGCGCGCAGGCGTGCGGCGAAGTCGGCGACGGCCGCATGCTCGAGCCCGAGGCGATCTATGAAGCGATCGTCGCGCACTTCGCGGCGAAGGTGCTCGCACACCGGCGCGTGCTGATCACGGCCGGCCCGACGTTCGAACCGCTCGACCCGGTGCGCGGCCTCACGAACCGCTCGAGCGGCAAGATGGGCTTCGCGCTCGCGCGCGCCGCGCAGCAGGCCGGCGCCGACGTGCATCTCGTCGCGGGGCCGGTGGCACTCGACACGCCGTGGGGCGTCTACCGCCAGGACGTGCAGACGGCGCAGCAGATGTACGACGCGGTCATGCATGCCGTCGCGGATGCCGACATCTTCATCGCGGTGGCTGCAGTCGCCGACTGGCGCG
The DNA here is from genome assembly GCF_017104705.1 of Burkholderia sp. Se-20373. Lineage (NCBI taxonomy): Bacteria > Pseudomonadati > Pseudomonadota > Betaproteobacteria > Burkholderiales > Burkholderiaceae > Burkholderia > Burkholderia sp. Se-20373. Next base: position 58,189 of record NZ_JAAGPH010000011.1, read on the forward strand.
TCGCCCAACCGGCCGAGCACAAGATGAAGAAGACGGCCGACCACAAGGTGCCCGCGCTCGCGTTCGTCGAAAATCCCGACATCCTCGCGTCGGTCGCCGCGCTGCCCGATCCGCCGTTCTGCGTTGGTTTCGCGGCCGAAAGCGGCGATCTCGACGTGCACGGCGACGAGAAGCGCAAGCGCAAGAACGTGCCGCTGCTCGTCGGCAATCTTGGCCCGCTGACGTTCGGCCGCGACGACAACGAAGTCGTGCTGTTCGAGGCCGCCGGCCTCACGCGCCTGCCGCGCGCACCGAAGGATGAACTCGCGCACACGCTCGTCGCGGAAATCGCGAAGCGCCTGCCCGACAACCGCCTGATCTGATCTCCTGCGCGGCGGCCATTACCGCCGCGCACTTCCCGACTCATCCGACGACCGCATGAAACTCGACCTGAAGATCCTCGACGCGCGCATGCGCGACTACCTGCCCGCCTACGCAACCACCGGCAGCGCGGGCCTCGACCTGCGCGCGTGCCTCGATGCACCGGTCACGCTGCAGCCGGGCGAGACGACGCTCGTGCCGACCGGCCTCGCGATCCATCTTGCCGATCCCGGCTACGCGGCGCTGATCCTGCCGCGCTCGGGCCTCGGCCACAAGCACGGCATCGTGCTCGGCAACCTCGTCGGCCTGATCGATTCCGACTACCAGGGCCAGCTGATGGTCTCGACATGGAACCGCGGCCAGACCGAGTTCGTGCTGAATCCGTTCGAGCGGCTCGCCCAGCTCGTGATCGTCCCGGTCGTGCAGGCGCAGTTCAACATCGTCGACGACTTCGCGGAAAGCGATCGTGGCGAGGGCGGCTTCGGCAGCACCGGCCGTCACTGAGCGGCGCAACAAAAAAGGGGCCGCGGCCCCTTTTTTTTCATTCCTACGCCGTCATTCCTCGACGGGTTGTGCGATCCGCGCGAGCGCCAGGTCGCGCTGCCGCGATTGAGCCACGATCGCATAGATCACCATCGCGACCAGCACGCCGAGCAGCACGGCCGACGAGCCGATCGTGCCGAGCGCGAGGCCGCCCTTCGCCACCGGCTTCGTCAACAGGTCGCCGACCGTCGCGCCGAACGGGCGCGTGAGCACGAACGCGGCCCAGAACAGCAGCACGCCGGAGATCCGCGTGAAATAGTGCGCCAGCACGATCACCGCGAGCAGCCCGCCGATCAGAAGCGCGCCGCCACCGAAGCCGAGCCCCGAGCTGTCCGCGAGAAAGTCGCCGAGCGCAGTGCCGAGCGTGTTCGAGAACAGGATCGCGATCCAGTACAGCAGCTCGACCTTGCGCGTGCGGATCAGGTCGACCGACAGCGATTCGCCGCTGAGGCGCCATACGGCGAAGATCGCCAGCAGGATTGCGACGAGAATCGACGAGCCGGCCGCATAGCCGAGGCCGAGCGTGCGATCCATGAAGTCGGACATCGTCGTGCCGGCCGTGCTCGTCGCGACGATCACGGCCCAGTAGATCGCCGGGCGATAGCGTGTCGTCCTGAGCTGCGCGCCCAGCGTCACGAGAAAGAAGCCGAACAGCAGGATGGAGCTCACCGCGTAGCCGACGTTCAGCGTCATCGATAGCAGGTCGCCACCGGTTTCGCCGAGCGTCGTCGCGCAGATCTTCATGATCCAGAACGCGAGCGTGATTTCGGGAAGTTTGTTCATTCGAACCCCTTTTTGCAGGAAAGCGGCAAGCCGGCGCATGCCGGCCTGCCTTGCAGACAGGGTCGAATGTAGTCGCCGCGGGCTTAACGGAACCTTAGCGAACGGGAAATCGGCGCGGGCGGGCCGCGCCCCTCACCGCGCGTGCTGGTGGCGGTAATGCAGCGCGTACGCGAGCGTGAGCAGCACGACGAACACGACGCCGACCACCATCGTCATCCGGAATTCGCGCGTGAACGCGGTCGTGAACAGGATCGCCGCGACGAGTCCCGCACCGAGCAGGCTGCCGAACGGGTGTCCCCACATCCGGAACGCGAGCGCGGGGCCGCGATACTGCGAACGGAAGCGCAGGTGCGTGACGAAGATCATCAGCCACGTGAACAGGGCGCCGAACATCGCGATCGCCATCATCACGGTGAACGCGGTGTCGGGCGCCAGCGCGACCAGCACGGCCGCCACCGCGACGCCGCTCGTCGAGATCCACAGCGCCGCGCGCGGCACGCCGTTCGTGCCGAGCCGGCCAAACACCGCGGGCGCGAGCCGTGCGCGCGACAGGCTGAACATCATCCGCGTCGTCACGTAAAGCTGGCTGTTCATCGCCGACAGCGCCGCGATCAACAGCACGAAGTTGATCACGCCTGCCGCGTACGGCACATGAGTCGCGGCCATCACCTTCACGAACGGGCTTTCGTCGGTGCCGGCCTGCGTCCACGGCACGATCGCGAGCATCAGCGACAGCGTCAGCAGGTAGAACAGCACGAGCCGGAACACGGTCGAGCGAAATGCGCGCGTGACCGCGTGCTGCGGATCGCGCGCCTCGCCGGCCGCAATGGCGACGGCTTCGATGCTCATGTAGCTGAAGATCGCGACGATCACCGCGACCCAGGTGCCCCACGGCCCCTTCGGCATGAAGCCGCCGTGCGCGGTGTAGTTCGCGAAACCGACGCCCGATGCGGCCGGCGCCGACCACACGAGATAGGCGCCGAGCACGATGAACACGACGATCGCCGCAATCTTCAGCAGCGAGAACGCGTATTCGACCGTGCCGTACAGCGTGACGCTCGCGAGGTTCACGGCGATCAGCAGCGCGGAGAAGCCGATCACCCAGTACCAGCCGGGTACGGCGGGGAACCAGTACTTCATGAACACGGCGATCGCGCTGATCTCGGTGCCGATCGCGAACACGACCGCGAACCAGTACGCATAGCGCACCAGGAAACCCGCCAGCGGGCCGACATAGTGCTCGGCGTACGCGCCGAACGAGCCGGCCGTCGGATGGGCGACCGTCATTTCCGCGAGCGCGCCCATCAGCAGCAGCGCGATCAGCGCGCCGATCGCATACGAGACCAGCACGCTCGGGCCGGCGAGCCCGATCGCGAACCCGCTGCCGAGGAACAGCCCCGTGCCGATCGCGCCGCCGATCGCGATCATCGCCATCTGCCCAGACGTCAGCGCATGGCGCAAACCCTGTTCGCGCGCGACGATGTCGTCGAACGTCCGTTGTTGTTGTGTCACTGCGTTGCCACTCCCCTGCACCACCATCGCGCCGCCGGCGCCAGATAAAACGAAACGGCGCGGAAAACATCCCGCGCCGTTCGCATGAACTACCCGATTATCGCTTACTCGACTTCGACCGCCTCTTCGTTCGGCTTGTGCGGCGGGTTCCCGAGCTTGTCGAATGACAACTGCACCTTGTCGCCTTCGTCGACGTCGACCGTCACGTGACCGCCGTTCAGCAGCTTGCCGAACAGCAGTTCGTCGGCCAGCGCACGGCGGATCGTGTCCTGGATCAGCCGCTGCATCGGCCGCGCGCCCATCAGCGGGTCGAAGCCGTGCTTCGCGAGATGCTTGCGCAACGCGTCGGTGAAGAGCGCGTCCACCTTCTTCTCGTGCAGCTGTTCCTCGAGCTGGATCAGGAACTTGTCGACCACGCGCATGATGATTTCCTCATCGAGCGAGCGGAAGCTGATGATCGAATCCAGCCGGTTGCGGAACTCCGGCGTGAACAGACGCTTGATGTCGGTCATCTCGTCGCCCGTTTCACGGCGCGTCGTGAAACCGATGGTCGCCTTCTGCATCGACTCGGCGCCCGCGTTCGTCGTCATGATGATGATGACGTTGCGGAAATCCGCCTTGCGGCCGTTGTTGTCCGTCAGCGTGCCGTGGTCCATCACCTGCAGCAACACGTTGAAGATGTCCGGATGCGCCTTCTCGATTTCGTCGAGCAGCAGCACGCAGTGCGGCTTCTTCGTGACGGCTTCGGTCAGCAGGCCGCCCTGGTCGAACCCGACATAGCCCGGCGGCGCGCCGATCAGGCGGCTCACCGCGTGACGCTCCATGTATTCCGACATGTCGAAGCGGATCAGCTCGATGCCGAGCGTGAACGCGAGCTGGCGCGCCACTTCGGTCTTGCCGACACCCGTCGGGCCAGAGAACAGGAACGCGCCGATCGGCTTGTCCATCTTGCCGAGGCCCGCGCGCGCCATCTTGATCGACGCAGCCAGTGCGTCGATCGCCGGATCCTGGCCGAACACGACGCTCTTCAGGTCGCGGTCGAGCGTCTGCAGCTTGCTGCGATCGTCCTGCGACACGCTCTGCGGCGGCACGCGCGCGATCTTCGAGATGATTTCCTCGATCTCGCTCTTGCCGATCGTCTTCTTCTGCTTCGACTTCGGCAGGATGCGCTGGGCCGCGCCCGCTTCGTCGATCACGTCGATCGCCTTGTCCGGCAGGTGGCGGTCGGTGATGAAGCGCGCCGACAGTTCGGCCGCGGCCGACAGCGCACCCGACGAATACTTGACGCCGTGATGCTCCTCGAAGCGCGACTTCAGCCCGCGCAGGATCGCGACCGTCTGCTCGACGGTCGGCTCCGTCACGTCGACCTTCTGGAAGCGCCGCGACAGCGCCGCGTCCTTCTCGAAGATGCCGCGATACTCGGTGAACGTGGTCGCGCCGATGCACTTGAGCACGCCCGACGACAGCGCCGGCTTCAGCAGGTTCGACGCATCGAGCGTACCGCCCGACGCGGCGCCCGCGCCGATCAGCGTATGAATTTCGTCGATGAACAGGATCGCGTGCGGACGCTCCTTCAACTCCTTCAGCACCGTCTTCAGACGTTGCTCGAAATCGCCGCGGTACTTGGTGCCCGCGAGCAGCGCGCCCATGTCGAGCGAGTAGACCTGCGCGTTCGCGAGGATGTCGGGCACTTCGCCGCGCGTGATGCGATAGGCGAGCCCTTCCGCGATCGCGGTCTTGCCGACACCGGCCTCGCCGACGAGCAGCGGATTGTTCTTGCGGCGACGGCACAGCACCTGGACCACGCGCTCGACCTCGGGCTCGCGGCCGATCAGCGGATCGATGCGGCCGTCCTTCGCCATCTGGTTCAGGTTCTGCGTGAATTGCGCGAGCGGGGTTTCCTTCTGCGCATTCGCGTCTTCGCTTTCCGCGTTCGCATCGGCCGACTTCGCGGCTTCGCCGTTGTTCGTCTTCGCGATGCCGTGCGAAATGAAGTTCACGACGTCGAGGCGCGTCACGCCCTGCTGCTGCAGGTAGTACACGGCATGCGAATCCTTCTCGCCGAAGATCGCGACCAGCACGTTCGCGCCGGTCACTTCCTTCTTGCCGTTCGACGTCGACTGGACGTGCATGATCGCGCGCTGGATCACGCGCTGGAAACCGAGCGTCGGCTGGGTATCGACATCGTCGGTACCCGGGACGGTAGGTGTGTTGTCGTGGATGAAATTGCGCAGGTTCTGACGCAAGTCCTCGATGTTTGCCGCGCACGCGCGCAACACCTCGGCTGCCGTCGGATTATCCAGCAGAGCCAGCAGCAAATGCTCGACCGTAATGAACTCATGGCGCGCCTGGCGTGCTTCCATGAACGCCATGTGCAGGCTGACTTCCAATTCCTGGGCAATCATGCTTCCTCCATCACGCACTGCAGCGGATGCCCGGCCTGCCGCGCATGGGTAACGACTTGCTCAACCTTGGTCGACGCGATGTCCCGCGTATAGACCCCACATACCCCTCGCCCTTCGCGATGGACCTTCAGCATGATCTGCGTGGCCGTCTCGCGATCCTTCTTGAAATGCTCCTGGACCACCATCACGACGAATTCCATCGGCGTGAAGTCGTCGTTCAGCAGCACCACCTTGTACATCGAAGGCGGCTTGAGCTTCTGCTGCTTGCGTTCCAGGACAGTGCTGTCCTGCTTGTCCGGGATAATCGCCATACACCCATTCTAAACAACTCGGACAGGCCCGCAATCCTGCCATTACCCGACCGACCGGCCGGCGCCCTCCCCGGAATCCCGGAACACGCGATCTTCTTCGTGCCATACGAAAGCCGGCTGCGGTGCCGGCTTTCACGCGTGGCGCGGAACACGAACCGTCAGGGGGAACCGCACCGGAACGTCGTGTCCGCATCCAGTATCCCACAAGCCGGGACGACTCGAACGCGTGTCACTCGAGCCTGGTATATGAGCCGATTATGCGGCTTTTCAAGACCTCGCGCTTGGCCGCGTGCTGCTAAGCAAAGCCGGAAAAACCCTGAAAATGGGTTCTTTACAACGTCCCTCTAAACGTCTAAAAATTCCACTTGACACTCCAATAAAGAGCGCCAACAATCAAGCTGGCACTTTTTTCAATTTGCCGGTTGGCAAAATGAAAGAGGCCGAAGGTGAGCTTGTGAGGGGGGAACGGCTGTGTTTTCCGGTCGTTTAGCTTTTCGAGCGTGCTCGTGGTAAGTAGCAGCGACTGTGTGACAGGGGAAGTAGGAAATGGCAACTGGTATCGTTAAGTGGTTCAACGACGCGAAGGGCTTCGGTTTCATCACTCCCGATGAGGGCGGTGAGGATCTGTTTGCGCACTTCTCGGCTATCACCATGAATGGCTTCAAGACGCTGAAGGAAGGCCAGAAGGTGAGCTTTGACGTCGTTCAAGGACCGAAGGGCAAGCAAGCGTCGAACATCCAGGCCGCATAAGGCACCGGATATCAGACGAAGAAACCCGGCGCGTGGTTTGCGCCGGGTTTCTTTATTTGAGGCCGGCCAATCGATAATCGATTGGCCGGCCTTTTCGTTCAATCCCGATAATTGAACACACATTGTCTTGTCACGCGTGCAGATCGGATACTCATCTCGCGCGTGAAACATAATCACTCCCTCGTTACACGACCTTCAGCGTGCCCATCATGCCGAGATCCTCGTGTTCGAGAATGTGGCAATGAAACATGCGCTCTCCAGGCATGTCTTGCGTGACGAGAATCGTCACGGTTTCGCCGCTGCGCACGTTCACCGTATCGCGCCATGCACGGAACGGTTCGCTCGTGCGCGAACCGCCCGACTCGCGCTCGATCACCTGGAACTGCGTGCCATGCAGGTGGAACGGGTGATCCATGTCGGTGCCATTGCGAATCGCCCAGCGCTCGACGTCGCCACGACGGCTCGTCAGCGTCGCGCGATGCGGCGCGTATGTGTCGCCGTTGATCGTGAAGCGCATGCCCGCCGGACGGCCACGCGCCGCCCCCTTCATCATCGCGTCCATGTCCATTTCCTCGCCGAACGCGACCGTCTTGTGCGCGACCGGTTCGCCCAGCGACGGCACCGCGCGCAGAGTCGCCGGCAGCGCACGTGCGGCGGCCGGCGCGAATGCGACGTCGGCCAGTGCCAGCGCCGGATCGGGTCGCAGGCTGCCGTGTCCGTCATCGTGCGACATCGACATCTTGCGGCGGTCGTATTCGGCCGCCTGCAGCACGGCGCGCGACACCCGGTCGCCGGCACGGACCAGCAGCTCCGCCCGTTCGCCCGGCGCGATCAACAGCGACGTGACGCGGCGCGGCGCGTCGAACAGGCCGCCGTCGGTGCCCACATGCTCGAACGCGCGGCCGTCGTCGAACGCGACGCGCAAATAGCGCGCGCTGCACGCGTTCCACACGCGCCAGCGCTCGTCGCCCGCGACGTCGATCCGCGGCCGGCGGGCGCCGTTGACCAGCACGAACTGGCCCTCGCGGCCGTTCATCCAGTCCATCATGTCGTTCGATGCAATCGTGCCGTCGCGCGCAAGCTTCAGGTCCGACACGAACAGGTTGCGCTCGGGCCAGCCCGCCAGCGGATCGTCCGCGGCGCGCACGACGAACGGGCCGGCCAGCCCGCGGAAGACCTGCTCGGCCGTCATCATGTGCGGATGCGGGTGGTACCAGTAGGTGCCGGCACTCCCCTTCGGCAACGTGAAGCGGTACACGCGCGACGCGCCGGGCGCGACAGGATCGGAAGGGTTGCCGTCCTGGTCAGGCGGCACCGGCAGGCCGTGCCAGTGGATGGTCGACGGCTGCGGCAGCTTGTTCACGAACTTGATCTCGACCGTGTCGCCCTCGCGCACATCGATCAGCGGACCGACGACGGGGCCCTGCGTACCCGCCCCGAACTGCCAGAACGTGGTCGGCCGTGCACCGTGCAGCATCGGGCGCGCCACGGGCTGCGCCACCAGCGTGGCCCGGAACATGCCGGGCTCGCGGCTTTCGTTCGCGAGCGTGCGCAGCGCCGCGAGCGGCCCGCCGGCCGGCAGCGCGTCGGCGGCGGCGAGTGCGGCCGGTGCGGATTTGCCGTGCTGCCCGTGACCCGCCATCCCTGACATGCCGGGCATGTCGTCCATCGAGTCCATGCCGGCCATGCCGGCGTGACCGGCATGCTGCGCCCACGCGGCGCGCGCGAACAGCGACGCGGCCGCGACACCGATGGCGCGCGACAGGAAGGTTCTCCGTATCATCAATCGTTCCTCGTTATCCATGCTGGGTCGCGCGGCCGCCGCGACGCCCGCGCCGGCCGGCCGAAGCGCCGATGCGCGACGCAAATCCCGATGCCCGCGTCATCATAACCGCAGGCCCAAATCGAGATGCGCCGCGGCCGGCCGGGCGGCGATTCGCCGCAGGGTTCGACCACGCCGCACCCGATTCGGCACGCGTGGGCACGCATCGTCGACCGGCGATGCACGGCGCTTCGCTCACGGCCGAAGCGCCACTCAACCCTGCCGCGTACAGTTCCCAGGCGGTCGCCTCGCGCCTGCCGTTCGGCCCCACCAAGGCGCCGGTCACCTCATCGATCCGCAAACCCGTCAATATTTCACGATGCGGAACAAGTCTCTGCGTTATAAAAATTCGTGGTGCAGGGCACAAAATCCCCGTTTCGCGATGCCAAAAAACGTTCCGCAATACAAAACGAAGACAATAATCATTTGTTTTTAAAAGAGAATTTTTGTTTAGTGAAGCCGTTCTACATGCACCATCCGAGCGGGCCGCGGACGTAGACTTTGTTCCATGCACTGACGCTTCGCCACGACGTTCGATACGGAACCCGGCGCAAGCAGCCAGTCGGGCCACAGCCGGCCAAGCCGGCAGGCGGCACACCAGAATCGCTTGTGATCAGAAAGGGAGAACGGAAATGAAGGGATTTCGCTTTGGTTCAGCGCTCGGGTCGTTCTACATCCTGCCGGGTAACGGCGGCTGGGAAGCGACGTTCGGCAACGCCCTGCTCGGCGCATTCTCGTGCCCCGAAGTGGCAGCCGACCACATCTCCCGCGGCGACTGCGAGCAACTGTCCGAACTGGACACGGCAACGCTCGAAGTGCCGCACGAAATCGCCGAATGGGAAATTGTTCACGTCTGAATGACACGCCAGCAACGAAAAACGCCCCGGGCGTCCGGGGCGTTTTTCTTTTGTGGCCGGTGGCAGGCAGCAATGCCCGCCGCGCCGGCACACGCATCGGCCCGCGCGATCGCGCGGCCTGCGTCAGGCGACCGCGTCGACGATGCTGTTCAGCGTCGCGCTCGGGCGCATGGCCTGGCTCGTCAGGTCGACGTTCGGGCGGTAGTAGCCGCCGATGGCCTGCGCCTTGCCCTGTGCGGCCGCCAGTTCTTCCAGGATGCGTGCTTCGCTGTCGGACAGCGCCTTCGCCACGCCTTCGAACTGCGCCTTCAGCGCCGCGTCCTCGGTCTGCTCGGCCAGCGCCTGCGCCCAGTACAGGCACAGGTAGAAGTGGCTGCCGCGGTTGTCGAGGCCGCCGACCTTGCGCGCCGGCGACTTGTTCTCGTCCAGGAACTTGCCGGTCGCCTGGTCGAGCGTCTTCGCGAGCACGAGCGCCTTCGGGTTCTGGTACGCGTTGCCGAGGTGTTCGAGCGACGCGGCCAGCGCGAGGAATTCGCCGAGCGAATCCCAGCGCAGGAAGCCTTCCTCGACGAACTGCTGCACGTGCTTCGGCGCGGAGCCGCCCGCACCCGTTTCGAACATCCCGCCGCCGGCCATCAGCGGCACGATCGACAGCATCTTCGCGCTGGTGCCGAGTTCCATGATCGGGAACAGGTCGGTCAGGTAGTCACGCAGCACGTTGCCGGTGACCGAGATCGTGTCCTTGCCCGCACGGATGCGCTCGAGCGAGAAACGCGTCGCGTCGACCGGCGTCATCACGTGGATGTCGAGGCCAGTCGTGTCGTGATCCTTCAGGTAACGCTCGACCTTCGCGATGATCTGCGCGTCGTGTGCACGCGCCGGATCGAGCCAGAACACGGCCGGTGCGCCGGTCGCGCGCGCGCGGTTGACCGCGAGCTTGACCCAGTCCTGCACCGGTGCGTCCTTCGTCTGGCACATGCGCCAGATGTCGCCCGCTTCCACGGCATGCTCGAGCAGCACGTTGCCCGCTTCGTCGGTGACGCGCACGACGCCGTCCGCCGGGATCTGGAACGTCTTGTCGTGCGAACCGTATTCTTCAGCCGCCTGCGCCATCAGGCCGACGTTCGGCACGCTACCCATCGTGACCGGATCGAACGCGCCATGCTGCTTGCAGTCTTCGATCACGGCCTGGTAGACACCGGCGTAGCAGCGGTCCGGAATCACGGCCTTCGCGTCGTACAGCTGGCCGTCCGGGCCCCACATGCCGCCCGAATCGCGGATCATCGCCGGCATCGATGCGTCGACGATCACGTCGCTCGGCACGTGCAGGTTCGTGATGCCCTTGTCCGAGTTGACCATCGCCAGGCGCGGACGCACCGCGTATTCGGCCTTGACGTCGGCTTCGATCGCTTCGCGCGTGTCGGCCGGCAGGTCCTTCAGGCGCGCGTACAGGTCGCCGATCCCGTTGTTCGGGTTGAAGCCGACCTGCGCCAGCACGTCCGCGTGCTTCGCGAGCGCGTCGCGGTAGAACACCGACACGAAGTGACCGAACAGGATCGGGTCCGAGACCTTCATCATGGTCGCCTTCAGGTGCACCGAGAACAGCACGTCCTGCGCCTTGGCGTCGGCGATCTGCGCGTCGATGAAGCTGCGCAGCGCATTGCGGCTCATCACCGATGCGTCGATCACTTCACCGGCCTTCACGGCCGTCTTTTCCTTCAGCACCTTCTTCGCGCCGTCGGTCGTCGTGAGTTCGATCTTCACGCTGCCGGCATCGGCGATCAGCGCCGACTTCTCGCTGCCGTAGAAGTCGCCTTCGCTCATGTGCGCGACGTGTGCCTTCGACGTGGCCTTCCACGCGCCCATCTTGTGCGGATGCTTGCGTGCGTAGTTCTTGACCGACAGCGGCGCGCGGCGGTCGGAGTTGCCTTCGCGCAGCACCGGGTTCACCGCGCTGCCCTTGATCTTGTCGTAGCGCGCCTTGACCGCCTTCTCTTCGTCCGTCGACGGATCTTCCGGGTAGGCCGGCAGCTTGTAGCCCTGCGCCTGCAGTTCGGCGATCGCGGCCTTCAACTGCGGCACCGATGCGCTGATGTTCGGCAGCTTGATGATGTTCGCTTCCGGCTTCAGCGTGAGCTGGCCCAGTTCGGCCAGATCGTCGGAACCCTTCTGCTCGGGCGGCAGGATGTCCGCGAAGGCGGCGATGATGCGGCCGGCGAGCGAGATGTCGCGCGTTTCGACGGCGACGCCGGACGAGCGCGTGAAGGCCTTGACGATCGGCAGCAGCGAATAGGTCGCGAGCGCGGGCGCTTCGTCGGTGAGGGTGTAGATGATCTTGGGCGAAGTGGACATGGTGGTCAAAGCATTGCTACGTGATTGTTGGACTGGGAGCGCCGGCGGGTAACCGGCGGGGAGCGACCGGGTCGGTCGCGAAAGGGGCGCGCCGGCTCAGCCGGGCGGTGGTATTGCGAGGGCCGTCATGTTCTACCTTGCAGGGGCTCCGGGCCGCATCGCGGCGCCGCGGCCCGCATGCCGGACCGCCCTGCCAACAAACCTGCCATCCACGAAACGCTCCGGCGCCGGCAGTAGGCGCCGGGGCGGCCGGCAACCTGCCGGCCCACCCCGGAAGGGGTCTTACATGTTCTCGATCAGCACTTCGCCGAAGCCCGAGCACGACACCTGCGTCGCACCTTCCATCAGGCGCGCGAAGTCGTACGTGACGCGCTTCTGCAGGATCGACTTCTCCATCGCGGCGATGATCGTGTCGGCTGCTTCCGTCCAGCCGAGGTGGCGCAGCATCATTTCCGCGGACAGGATCTCGGAACCGGGGTTCACGTAATCCTTGCCTGCGTACTTCGGTGCGGTGCCGTGCGTCGCTTCGAACATCGCGACCGAATCCGACAGGTTCGCACCCGGCGCGATCCCGATGCCGCCGACCTGCGCGGCCAGCGCGTCGGAGATGTAGTCGCCGTTCAGGTTCAGCGTGGCGATCACGTCGTATTCGGCCGGGCGCAGCAGGATCTGCTGCAGGAACGCATCGGCGATCGAATCCTTGATCACGATCTCGTTGCCCGTCTTCGGGTTCTTCACGCGCATCCACGGGCCGCCGTCGATCAGCTCGCCGCCGAATTCCTTTTGCGCGAGCGCATAGCCGGCGTCACGGAACAGGCCTTCCGTGAACTTCATGATGTTGCCCTTGTGCACCAGCGTGACCGACTTGCGATCGTTGTCGATCGCATACTGGATCGCCTTGCGCACGAGACGCTCGGTGCCTTCGGTCGACACGGGCTTGACGCCGATCCCCGAGGTTTCCGGGAAGCGGATCTTCTTCACGCCCATCTCGTCCTGCAGGAACTTGATCACCTTCTTCGCCTGCTCGGAGCCCGCGGCCCATTCGATGCCTGCGTAGATGTCTTCCGAGTTCTCGCGGAAGATCACCATGTCGATCTTTTGCGGCTCGCGCACCGGCGACGGCACGCCCTTGAAGTACTGCACCGGGCGCAGGCACACGTACAGGTCGAGTTCCTGGCGCAGCGCGACGTTCAGCGAACGGATGCCGCCGCCGACCGGGGTCGTGAGCGGACCCTTGATCGACACCACGTATTCCTTCAGCACCTGCAGCGTTTCGTCCGGGAGCCACACGTCCGGACCGTACACCTTCGTCGCCTTCTCGCCCGCGAAAATCTCCATCCAGTGGATCTTGCGCTTGCCCTTGTACGCATGCGCGACCGCCGCGTCGACGACCTTGATCATGACCGGCGTGATATCGAAGCCCGTACCGTCGCCTTCGATATAGGGAATGATCGGCTGATCGGAAACGTTGAGCGAGAAGTCCTTGTTGACGGTGATCTTGTCACCGCCTTCCGGAACCTTGATGTGCTGATACGGCATGATCGACTCCAGTGACGTGGCTGAGCAGGTGATGCTGGTCGAAGCTGCGCGCGCGGCGGGGGCGCGGCATGGCCACCCCGTGACGGCAACAGCGAGCCGCTATTCTAGCGCCCCAACCGGGCACTTCGGCATGAAGCGCGGCACTGCGTATCAAGACCCCACTTATGTCTTATATAAGACAGAGGACTTGCCGTTCCGTATTATGCATTAAGATTCCGCCATTTGCCATAGACCGCCCGCCCCCCGCTTCCCGCGGCGCGCCGGGCGGACGCCCCGCCATGAACCTGATCGCCCTCAACAAGCCGTTCGGCACGATTTGCCAGTTTTCCGCGCACGAGACGCGCCCGTCGCTCGGCGACTGGGTCAAAACGCCCGGCGTCTATGCGGCCGGCCGGCTGGACGCGGACAGCGAGGGGCTGCTGCTGCTCACCGACGACGGCGCGCTGCAGGCGCGCATCGCCGAGCCGCGCCACAAGCTCGTCAAGCGCTACTGGGCGCAGGTCGAGGGCGCGCCCGGCTCCGCCGACCTGAAGGCGCTCGCGCGCGGCGTCGACCTCGGCGACTACGTGACGCGTCCGTGCCGCGCCGAGTTCATCGAGCCGCCCGACACGCTGTGGCCGCGCAATCCGCCGATCCGCTACCGCGCCGCGATCCCGACGACGTGGATCGAGCTTGCGATCACCGAGGGCAAGAACCGGCAGGTGCGCCGGATGACGGCGGCCGTCGGCTTTCCGACGTTGCGCCTGGTGCGTGTCGGCATCGGCTCACTGGATATATTCGCGCTCGGCATTGCACCAGGAGAAACAATCGCATTGCCGCCGCGCGCGCCGTGGGAGGGTTTCGCGCCCGCCGGATGACGAATTCGGGATGGGCGAATTTTTCGTCATCTTTTTCGTCAACCGGCTGCGAAGATCGCGCGTTAAATCACGCAGATGCCAACCTTAGCTATCCGGCATTGGCAGCCGAACCCGTGTTTGCGTCACGAAAGCGACGTTTTTATCGAATACGATTCGGCGCCCGCAGCGCAATGAGAAATTTCTCGAAGCGTCTGTCAACCGAAAGGTGGATGGCACCGTTAGACGACATGACTCCTATTGCCGGGTCATTTGGTTAATTAACTAAAGCTGAGGAACACAACATGAACAAACTGATCGCTGCTCTGGTCGCTGGTCTCTTCGCAACGGCTGCTTTCGCACAAGCATCGGCTCCGGAAGCTGCTCCGGCTGCTGCTGAAGCTGCTTCGGCACCGGCTAAGCACGCTGCCAAGAAGCACCACGCAGCTAAGAAGCACCACAAGGCATCGAAGAAGGCTGCAGCGAGCGACGCAGCAGCACCGGCAGCTGCTTCGAACTAAGCAAGCTTGCTGTAATAAATAACGCAGTCAAGAACACGCAGTCTTGCCGTTCTTACGGCGTTGAAAGGCAGATCACCGCAAGGCGATCTGCCTTTTTCTTTTTGTGCCCGACGACACGCATCGCGTACCATGCGGGTCTCGTTTTCCAGATAGGAGCCTTGCTGTGCAATTCTCCCTGCGTTCGTCGCTCGGCCGCCTTGCGCGCGCCGCCGTGTTTCCCGCCGCGCTCGCCGTCATGGCGTTCGGCATGCAGGCCGCCAGCGCGCAAGTGCCGCCCGGCGCCAAGCAGCCGAGCGAATTCCCGCGCGTGAAGCTGCGCGCCGGCATGTACGTGATCGACGCGGCCGTCGCCGCGAACGACCCCGACCGCGAACAGGGGCTGATGTACCGTTCGCAGCTCGCGCCGAATGAAGGCATGCTGTTCGTGTTCAACGAGAACGCGGTGCATTGCTTCTGGATGAAGAACACGCTGATTCCGCTGTCGATCGCGTTCATCCGCGCGGACGGCACGATCACCGACATCGACGAGATGAAGGCCGAGACGACCGACAACCACTGCCCGCGCAACAACGGCGTCTATGCGCTCGAAATGAGCAAGGGCTGGTTCGCGGCGAAGGGCATCAAGCCCGGCATGAAGCTCGAAGGCCTGCCGAAGGCCCAGTAACGGCCATTGCCGCGGCACCGTGCCGCGCACCGACCGAAGCCGGCCGCCCGTTGCGCGCCGGCTTTTTTTCGCCCGCCGGCGGGGGCGCCCGGCTTGATTCCGCCGCCGCCGGCCGCATCTGCAAAAGCCACGCGCAAGCGCTATGCTTGAAGTCTCGCTTGTCCAGTCCGGGCCGCCACCGTCGGCCCGCTTACATCCGAACCTAAGGAGGTTCACGTGCCCCGCAAAACCCCCATCGAGCGCTATCGCAATATCGGGATCAGCGCTCACATCGATGCCGGCAAAACCACGACGACCGAGCGCATCCTGTTTTACACCGGCGTGAGCCACAAGATCGGTGAAGTGCACGACGGCGCGGCCACGATGGACTGGATGGAGCAGGAGCAGGAACGCGGCATCACGATCACGTCGGCCGCGACCACGGCGTTCTGGAAAGGCATGGCCGGCAACTATCCCGAGCACCGGATCAACATCATCGACACGCCCGGGCACGTCGACTTCACCATTGAAGTCGAGCGCTCGATGCGCGTGCTCGACGGCGCGTGCATGGTCTACGACTCGGTCGGCGGCGTGCAGCCGCAGTCCGAGACCGTCTGGCGCCAGGCCAACAAGTACAAGGTGCCGCGCATCGCGTTCGTCAACAAGATGGACCGCATCGGCGCCGATTTCTTCCGCGTGCAGAAGCAGATCGGCGAGCGCCTGAAAGGCGTCGCCGTGCCGATCCAGATTCCGATCGGCGCGGAAGATCATTTCCAGGGCGTCGTCGATCTCGTGAAGATGAAGGCGATCGTGTGGGACGACGAAAGCCAGGGCGTGAAGTTCTCGTACGAGGACATCCCGGCAAACCTCGTCGAGCTCGCACACGAATGGCGCGAAAAGATGGTGGAGGCCGCGGCGGAAGCGAGCGAGGAACTGCTCGAGAAGTACCTGCACGACCATGAATCGCTGACCGAGGACGAGATCAAGGCCGCGCTGCGCAAGCGCACGATCGCGAACGAGATCGTGCCGATGCTGTGCGGCAGCGCGTTCAAGAACAAGGGCGTGCAGGCGATGCTCGACGCGGTGATCGACTACCTGCCGTCGCCGGTCGACGTGCCCGCGATTCTCGGCCATGACCTGCACGACAAGGAAGCGGAACGTCATCCGAACGACGAGGATCCGTTCTCGTCGCTCGCGTTCAAGATCATGACCGATCCGTTCGTCGGCCAGCTGATCTTCTTCCGCGTGTATTCGGGTGTGGTCGAATCCGGCGACACGGTGCTGAACGCGACGAAGGACAAGAAGGAGCGGCTCGGCCGGATCCTGCAGATGCACGCGAACGAGCGCAAGGAAATCAAGGAAGTGCGCGCGGGCGACATCGCGGCGGCCGTCGGCCTGAAGGAAGCGACCACCGGCGACACGCTGTGCGATCCGGCGCACCCGATCGTGCTCGAACGCATGATTTTCCCGGAGCCGGTGATTTCGCAGGCCGTCGAGCCCAAGACGAAGGCCGACCAGGAAAAGATGGGCCTGGCGCTCAACCGTCTGGCACAGGAAGATCCGTCGTTCCGCGTGCAGACCGACGAAGAATCCGGGCAGACGATCATTTCGGGGATGGGCGAGCTTCACCTCGAAATTCTGGTCGACCGGATGAAGCGTGAATTCGGCGTGGAAGCGACGGTCGGGAAGCCGCAGGTCGCCTATCGCGAGACGGTGCGCACGCCGGCGAAGGACGTCGAAGGCAAGTTCGTCAAGCAGTCGGGCGGCCGCGGCCAGTACGGGCATGCGGTGATCACGCTCGAACCGAACCCCGGCAAGGGCTACGAGTTCGTCGACGCGATCAAGGGCGGCGTGATTCCGCGCGAATACATTCCGTCGGTCGACAAGGGCATCCAGGAAACGCTGAAGAGCGGCGTGCTGGCGGGCTATCCGGTCGTCGACGTGAAGGTCACGCTGACGTTCGGTTCGTACCACGACGTCGACTCGAACGAAAATGCATTCCGGATGGCCGGCTCGATGGCGTTCAAGGAAGCGATGCGCCGCGCGAAGCCCGTGCTGCTCGAACCGATGATGGCCGTCGAGGTGGAAACGCCCGAGGACTTCATGGGCAACGTGATGGGCGACTTGTCGAGCCGTCGCGGCATCGTGCAGGGGATGGAAGACATCGCGGGCGGCGGCGGCAAGCTCGTGCGCGCCGAAGTGCCGCTCGCGGAAATGTTCGGCTATTCGACGTCGCTGCGTTCGGCCACGCAGGGTCGCGCGACCTACACGATGGAGTTCAAGCAGTACGCGGAAACGCCGGCCAACGTATCGGAAGGCGTGATCAGCGCGAAGGTGAAGTAAGCGCGACGCGCTCGCGCGCTGCTGCTTGCGGCAAGGCCCGTCCGGTTCCGGACGGGCCTTTTTTCATTCGCGCGCACCGTGCGTGCAGCCTTTTTGATCGGCACGACCCGGTTTTTTTTCGCGTGCCACAATGCATCGCGATTCATCAGATGGAACCATCCCGATGCCGCCCACCCCTGCCCTGCGCCGCCTGCTGATCCTCTATGCCGGCCTGATCGCCGCGAACGCCGCCGTCTGGCTGTGGGCGCTCGCCGTGTTGCGCGATCATCCGCTGCTGCTCGGCACCGCGGCGATCGCATACGGACTCGGGCTGCGTCATGCGGTCGACGCCGATCACATCGCCGCGATCGACGTTGCGACGCGCAAGCTGATGCAGGAAGGCCAGCGTCCGGTGAGCGTCGGGCTGTTCTTCTCGCTCGGCCATTCGACGATCGTGATCGCCGCGACGCTCGGCATCGCGCTGACCGCGTTCGCGCTGCGCGACCGGTTCGATGCGTTCCGCGAGATCGGCGGCACGATCGGCACGGCGGTGTCGGCCACCTTCCTGCTCGTGCTCGCGTGCGTGAACCTGGTGATCCTGCGCGACGTGTGGCGGCGCTATCGTGGCACGCACGGGCATGCGCACGATACCGCGCATGTGCACCGCCCTGCCGGGCTCGTGTCCCGGCTGCTGCGTCCGCTGTTCCGGTTCGTGTCGAAGAGCTGGCACATGTATCCGGTCGGCGTGCTGTTCGGGCTCGGTTTCGATACTGCAACCGAAATCGGCCTGCTCGCGATCGCCGCCGCGCAGGCGAGCCAGGGGCTGCCGGTCTATACGGTCATGCTGTTTCCCGCACTTTTCACCGCCGGCATGACGCTGATCGACTCGACCGACAACGTGCTGATGATTCACGCGTACGGCTGGGCGATGGACGATCCGCAGCGCAAGCTGCTCTACAACGCAAGCATCACGTTCGTGTCGGCGGCCGTCGCACTGGCGATCGGCGGGATCGAGGCGGCCGGCCTGCTGGCCGACAAGCTGTCGCTGACGGGCCCCGTGCGCGACACGCTCGATGCGCTCGGCGAACGCTTCGGCCCGATCGGCTACGGCATCGTCTCCCTGTTCCTCGTCTGCTGGATCGCGTCGATCCTGTTCCACCGCTGGCAGCGCGCGGCCGATGCGCCTGCGCGCTGAACATAGCTCAGACGTTTCATTCCGGAAACAAAATCCCCCGACGATGCTGCGTGCGTGCGTCGCGCGTCCGCGCGCGCCTTGCGCGACGGGCACAAGCGGCCGATGGCACGAATCTCGCAGATAGGGATTCGCACGGCGGGCCCGCGTGCCGATCCGCGTTAGCGGCTGGCGTCAAGCGCCGGCCCGAAGGCAATCGGCCACCGATAGGACAACGAATATTTTATGGCCCCCTGCACCACACGTAGCTAGCCGCGCGGCAACGAGGCATCGCGCGCATGGGGAGGCCATGATGCATAAGACGAAACAACCGTCCCGCCCGGCGGGACGGCGCCCTCGTGCAACCTTGCTGGCCGCAGCCGCGTTTGCGTGCTGCTGCTCGTATGCCGTCGCACAAACCACCACGCCTGATTCCGCGCCCGGCGCGAACGCCGGCTCGGACACCATCATGACGCTGGTCGCGGACGCTACGTCATGCGCAGCCGATCCGGCTGGGTGTGCGGTGCAGGTCTATGCCGGTCATGGTATCGGCGGGAACGGGGCCGGCCCGAGCGGCAGTGGTAGCGGCAGCCCTGGGCCGGCCAACGGTAGTGGCAGCGGCAACGGTAGCGGGGGAAATAACGGCAACGGTGCCGTCGGACCTGCCGGTGTCGGTGGAACGACAGGCGGAACGTCCGGCGGGACGAGCGGCACGGGTCGCAGCGGCAACTCGTCCGGCAACGGTGGTAACGGTAGTTCCGGTGGTGGTGGTGGTACTTCCGGTGGTGGTACTTCGGGTGGCGGCACTTCGGGAGGCGGCACTTCGGGTGGCGGTACTTCGGGTGGCGGTACTTCGGGTGGCGGTACTTCGGGTGGCGGCACTTCGGGTGGCGGCACTTCGGGTGGCGGCACTTCGGGTGGCGGCACTTCGGGTGGCGGTACTTCGGGTGGCGGCACTTCGGGTGGCGGCACTTCCGGTGGTGGTACTTCGGGTGGCGGCACTTCGGGTGGCGGCACTTCCGGTGGTGGCACTTCCGGTGGCGGTACTTCGGGTGGCGGTACTTCGGGGGGCGGCACTTCCGGTGGCGGTACTTCGGGTGGCGGCACTTCGGGTGGCGGCACTTCCGGTGGTGGCACTTCCGGTGGTGGCACTTCCGGTGGCGGTACTTCGGGTGGCGGTACTTCGGGGGGCGGCACTTCCGGTGGCGGAGGCCATGGCGGACACGGTGGCGGTGGCGATGGTGGCGGCCACGGCGATGGTGGCGGTCACGGCGACGGCGGTGGCCATGGCAACGGTGGCAGCCACGGCGACGGTGGCGGTCATGGCGACGGCGGTGGTCACGGAGACGGCGGCGGTCACGGCGACGGCGGCGGTCATGGCGACGGCGGTGGCCATGGCAACGGTGGCGGTCATGGCAACGGTGGCGGTCATGGCGACAGCGGCGGTCACGGCGACGGTGGTGGCCATGGCAACGGTGGCGGTCATGGCGACAGCGGCGGTCACGGCGACGGTGGCGGCCATGGCAACGGTGGTCAAGGCAATGGCGGTGGCAACGGCGCCTCGGGCAATGGCGGCGGTCACGGCAACGGTGGCGGCCATGGCAACGGTGGTCAAGGCAATGGCGGCGGCAACGGCAGCTCGGGCAATGGCGGTGGTCACGGCGACGGCGGCGGCCATGGCAACGGTGGTCAAGGCAATGGCGGTGGCAACGGCGGCTCGGGCAATGGCGGCGGTCACGGCAACGGCGGCTCGGGCAACGGCGAAGGCAACGGCAACGGTGGCCACGGCAATGGCGGCGGCAACGGCAATGGCAGTGGTGGCGCCGGCAATGGCGGGCCCAACGGTGTCGGCAATGGCCACGGCACCGGCAACGGCAATGGCGGCGGTCACGGCAACGGCGGCTCGTCCGGCGGCAACCACTGACCGGACACGTTGCCTGGCCGGGTGCCGTCAGAGCATCTCGAGCGCGCGCTTGCTGCGCGGCGGACGGAAATACGCGTCAAGCCGCGCGCGCTCGTCATCGCTCAATTCGAAATCGAGCGCGGCGCGATTGTCGCGCACGTGCTCGATCTTCGATGCCTTCGGGATCGCGAATACGCCCGGCTGCGCGAGCACCCATGCCAGCGCGACGCGCATCACCGACACGCCGCGCAGCCGCGCGATCTCGTCGAGCGGCGAACGCTTCGGTAACCGCCCATGGTCGACCGGGCTGTACACCATCGCCGGCATCCGGTGATCGGCGAGCCAGGGCAGCAGGTCGAATTCCGGGCCGCGCCGCGCGATGTTGTAGAGGATCTGGTTGGTCGCGCAGGCACCGCCGCCCGCGTCGTCGACGAGTTCCTCCATATCGGCCGTATCGAAGTTGCTCACGCCCCAGCGACGAATCTTGCCCGCGCGCTGCAGCGCCTCGAAGCCCTCGACCGTTTCCTCGAGCGGCACCGAGCCGCGCCAGTGCAGCAGGTACAGATCGAGACGATCGGTGCGCAGGCGCTTGAGGCTCGCGTCGCACGCGGCAACGACGCCGCGCCGGCTCGCATGGTGCGGATAGACCTTGCTGACGAGGAACACGTCGTCGCGCAGGCCCGCGAGTGCTTCTCCGACCAGTTCCTCGGTCGCGCCGTCGCCGTACATCTCGGCCGTATCGACCAGCGTCATCCCGAGTTCGACGCCTTCGCGCAGCGCCGCGATCTCGTCTGCTCGGCGGGCGGGCCGCTCACCCATTTCCCAGGTGCCCTGACCGAGCTTCGGAATCGTCTCGCCGTCCGGCAGGACGACCGTGGCGATCGTGTCTGTCATGCGTTCCTCGTTGCGGGTTCGTGGCCGCGCAGCGCGGCCGAAGCATGGAATACGACGCGTCAGTGTAGTCAATCGGCACGCCGACGGCCTATTGCACGGCAAAAACCGGCTATAACGGCACCGCATGATGACTTAGAATGGCCGCAACCTGATCGATACCCATTCCATGAAGGCACCCACGGACGACCGGTGGCAGGACCTGCGCCCCGACCCGGACAACGACACGCCGCTGTACCTGCAGCTCGCCCGCAAGCTCGGCGACGCGATCCACGACAACCGCTGGACAGCCGGCGAGGCCCTGCCTTCGGAGCGCGTGCTGTCCGATGCGCTCGGCGTGTCGCGCATCACCGCGCGCAAGGCGATCGCGCTGCTCGTCGAGCAGGGCTTGATCCGCCGCACGCAGGGCGCGGGCAATTTCATCCAGCCGCGCTACGAGGATCCGCTGTCGCGACTGTCGAGCTTCAGCGAAATGCTCGAGCGCCGCGGCTTCAAGCCGAGTTCGCAATGGCTCGCACGCGAAATTCAGCCGGCGAACCGCGACGAAGTGATCCAGCTCGGACTGTCGCCGGCCGCATCCGTTACACGCCTGAAACGCCTGCGCCTCGCCGACGGCATCGTGATGGCCGTCGAGAACTCGACGTTCCCCGCGACGCTGATTCCCGATCCGCAGGCGATCGGCGGTTCGCTGTACAGCTATCTCGAAGCGCGCGGCACGCCGATCGTGCGCGCGCTGCAGCATTTCCGCGCGGTCAACGCGACCGACGAAATCGCCGAACAGATGGGCATCGCGCCGCACGACGCGCTGCTGCTGATCACGCGGATCGGCTATACGTCGGACCAGCGCGCCATCGAACTGACCGATACCTACTGCCGCAACGACTACTACGACTTCGTCGTCGAGCTGCGCAAGTAACGCCGGCCGCGCGGCCGCCGCTTACCGCCAGCGCGCGACGTCGGTGCCGGGCGGCACGGGCGGCCGCTCGAACGCCGGCGGCGTGGCCGACAGACGCTCGGCCGGCCGCACGGTATCGAGCATGCCGAACGGCGATGCGACGCGATCGAACCGGTCGCGCACGTCGGCGGCCGCGAGATCGGGCGCACCCAGGCCGTCCGGCACATTGCCGAACGACTGCAGCCAGCGTCCCGTCTGCGCGAGCGACACCCGCACGTGCCAGCTTCCGCCTTCGCTCGCCCGCCGCGCGAGCGCGATCATCGCGCCGAACGCCGCGAGATACCCCGTCGCGTGATCGAGCGCCTGGCACGGCAGATGGCGCGGCGCGTCCGCGTGCGCGGCCTGCTGCTCCTGCCATGCGATCCCGCTCGCCGACTGCACGAGGCTGTCGAAGCCGCGCCGCGCCGCCCACGGCCCCGCATGTCCGTACGCCGAGATCGACACGCACACGATGCCCGGCCGCCGCTCCGCCAGCGCGTGCGGTGCGAATCCGCGGGCCGCGAGCGCGCCGGGGCGGTACGACTGCAGGAACACGTCCGCATCGCGCACGAGCGCGTGCAGCGTATCGACACCGGCCGCATCGCGCAGGTCGATCCACGTCGAACGCTTGCCGCGCCCGTTGTCGATCACGAGCGGCGCGATGTTCGGCAGGTGCGGGCCGTTGACGAGCAGTGTCTGCGCGCCGTGCGACGCCAGCGTGCGGCCCGCGACCGGCCCCGCGATGATGCGCGTGAGATCGAGCACGCGCACACCCGTGAGCGGCTGGCCGGCTTCGCCGCGACCGATCGGCTCGAGCGGCGCATCGCCGATCCGCTCGATCTCGAACAGCGGCAGCGACGCGATCGCGCGCGCTTGCTCGAGCGACGCCCACTCGTCAGGTGTTCTGATCAATGCGGCGCACAGCCCGGCGTCGGCCAGCGCGGTATCGAGTGCCGCGCCATCCCACGTGCGGATCGCCGCGGCGACATCGTCCCGCTGCGCGCCGCAGCCGAGTACGTCGAGAATGCCGCTCAAGTGATGCGGGAAGTTCGCGTGCAACTGGACCCAGCGTCCGTCGCCCGTCTCGAAGAAGCCCGTCACCGGATGACGCAACTCCGGCGGCGGACCATCGTCCACGCGCAGGTAGCGTTCGCTGCGGAACGCGACGAGCGCGTCGCGCACCGACACGTCGACGGATTGCGCAACACCCGTGCGAAGCCGGTGGCATTCGGCCGCCGCGAGCCCGGCTGCCGCGACCGTCGCCGCGGCCAGCGTGCCGACCCGGAAGGTCGAAGGCAGCGTCGGGTCCTGCCCCGTTACGGTTGCACGGGCCAGCGCGCCGGGGTCGCCGTGTGCGAGCCGCCACAGATGCGCCAAAGCAAGTTCGGGTGTCATGGCGGAATGGACGGAGAGGAAGACAACATCGAGTCTAGGGTCGGCGGCAGTCGCGAACAATCCCGATTGCACGAATCCGCAGAGCACATACGGTCGTATTCCCTGCGTACCGGCAGAAACGGCCGACCTCACGCCTTTCAGTGCGCTGGAAACCTGCCGGTATCCTCGATGCCGGCGTGAACCCCTGCACATGTGAACCGCGGCCTGCTGCGCTCATTACCGGATCGCGCAACCGGGTACCGCACTCCATCACGCGAATCGAGTGCGGCTGCCCGCACGCTGCCGTGCCGACGCGAAACGCTCGCGCGCCAGCGTCGAACGTTCGTTCGACCGGAACGTACCGGAACTGGACTCGCAGATCACGCTGATCGCCGCATGACCGCACGGCCGGCTGGATCACACATGCGCTCGAACACTGCACGCACGGAGCGCTGATCCCGCGCCGGGCGCGCTACGTCGGCAGTGATACGGACGCATGGCGCCGGCCGTCTCGCCACGCGACGAACGGCCTCCACCACGCCTGCGCGGCGCGCCTCGCCGGCCCCTCGAGCGGACCGAACGCGAACGTCGCCCCCTGCGGCCCCGCGCTGACCCATACGCGCATGCCGGGCACCAGCATCAGCGCAGCCCCGGCGCCAAGCCAGTGATCGTCGGGCAAGCCCTCGATCGTCACCCAGACCTCGCCGTCGGCCACCTCCAGCGAGGTGCGATCGACGATCCGCCAGCGACCGGCCGGCTCGTCGCCGTCGATCACGTAAAGTCGCAGTTCGCGCATGGCAGCCTCCTGGTCGCACGGATCCGATGGCATCAGTATTTCGGACAGTGACAGCACACGGACAGATACGGCTGCAGACACTTTTGGCTGAACTGTACTGGTCGATCGACGGGGACGGGGGCTTCCGCAGGCGGACTCCGCGCCGTCCTTGCGCCGAACCGGCACGACGCGACGGCTTTCCCTACAATGTCGGCTGTCCCGCGCCACCCTCCCGCCCCCCATGTTCCAGCGCCCGCCCGCCGCCGCTCCCGGCGAAAAGAACCTCACCGTGATGCTCTGGCTCGTCGCAACGGGCTTCTTCATGCAGACGCTCGATGCGACCATCGTGAACACGGCGCTGCCGTCGATGGCCGCGAGCCTTGGCGAATCGCCGCTGCGGATGCAGTCGGTCGTGATCGCGTACTCGCTGACGATGGCGGTGATGATCCCGGTCTCGGGCTGGCTCGCCGATACCTTCGGCACGCGGCGCGTGTTCTTCAGCGCGATCCTGGTGTTCTCGCTGGGCTCGCTGCTGTGCGCAAACGCGCATACGCTGACTCAGCTCGTCGCGTTCCGCGTCGTGCAAGGGGTCGGCGGCGCGATGCTGCTGCCGGTCGGACGGCTCGCGGTGCTGCGTACCTTTCCGGCCGAGCGCTACCTGGCCGCGCTGTCGTTCGTCGCGATTCCCGGCCTGATCGGCCCGCTGATCGGGCCGACGCTCGGCGGCTGGCTCGTGAAGATCGCGTCGTGGCACTGGATCTTCCTGATCAACGTGCCGGTCGGCATCGCGGGCTGCATCGCGACCTTCTATTCGATGCCCGATTCGCGCAACCCGGCCGTCGGCCGCTTCGACCTGAAGGGCTATCTGCTGCTGACGATCGGCATGGTCGCGATTTCGCTGTCGCTCGACGGGCTCGCCGATCTCGGGATGCAGCACGCGGCCGTGCTCGTGCTGCTGATCCTGAGCCTCGCGTGCTTCGTCGCGTACGGGCTGTATGCGGTGCGCGCGCCGCAACCGATCTTCTCGCTCGAGCTGTTCCGGATCCACACGTTCAGCGTCGGGCTGCTCGGCAACCTGTTCGCGCGGATCGGCAGCGGCGCGATGCCGTACCTGATCCCGCTGCTGCTGCAGGTGAGCCTCGGCTACTCGGCGTTCGAGGCCGGGCTGATGATGCTGCCGGTGGCCGCCGCCGGGATGTTCTCGAAGCGGATCATCACGCGCCTGATCACGCGGCACGGCTACCGCAAGGTGCTGCTCGCGAACACGATCATGGTCGGGGTGATGATGGCGAGCTTCGCGCTGATGCGCGACACGGTGCCCGTCTGGGTGAAGGTCGTGCATCTCGCGCTGTTCGGCGGCTTCAACTCGATGCAGTTCACCGCGATGAACACGCTGACGCTGAAGGATCTCGGCACGGGCGGCGCGAGCAGCGGCAACAGCCTGTTCTCGCTCGTGCAGATGCTGTCGATGAGCCTCGGCGTCACGGTGGCGGGCGCGCTGCTCGCGACGTTCACCGGCATGCTGCGCACCGTGACGCCCAGCAACACGCTGCCGGCGTTCCATGCGACGTTCATCTGCGTCGGCATCATCACGGCGGCTTCCGCGTGGATCTTCGCGCAGCTCGCGCCCGAGATCCGCAGCACCGCGCGCAAGACCGACCCGTCCGAGCGCGCATGATGCGTGGTGCGCGCCGAACCGGATCGGCGCGCACCATCACGGTGCAGCGCGGCCCTGCGATGCGCATCTGAAACACGGCAATGCCCCGCGGGGCTCGGCCGCGACGCGCCGCCGCACGGGGTACGATGCCGTGCACGCTTCTTGCTCGCCTATTCTCTAGGTAAACTGGCAGTCCTCCTTCGGCCGACATCATGAGCATGATCGAAATCGATCCCCCCGGCTTTCAGCCGCCCCGCCCCGTCGCCGGCGACGACGGGAACCGGCGCACCGTGCTGTACGGCGGCTACACCGTGTTCAGCGTGTTCCAGCCCGTTTTCTCGGTGTCGCACCGCCGCGCGATCGGCTATCACGCGTCGCTGCGTGCGCACGACGAGGAAAGCCGCCAGGTGGCGTCGCACGAAGTGTTCACGCAGGCGGCGCGGCGCGGCGACCTGCTCGAGCTCGGCCGGCTCGCCGAATCGCTGCATCTCGGCAACTTCCACGCCTTCGACAGCCACGACGAATGGCTCTTCCTGAGCCTGCATCCGGCCGCGCTGATGGACACCGTCTACAGCGACGCGATGCTCGCGAACCTGAAGGCGCTCGGGCTGCCGCCGCATCGGGTCGTGCTCGAGGTGCCTGAACAGGCGGGCGGCGAGACGCCGCGCTACGCGGCGATCGTCGACGGGCTGCGCAAGGCCGGCTTCCTGATCGCGCTGGTCGGGTTCGGCGCGAAGCATTCGAACATCGACCGCGTGTGGCACCTGCATCCCGACATCGTCACGCTCGACCGCGGCATCCTCGCGCAGGCGAGCGAGCACTCACATCTCGAACGCGTGCTGCCGGGGCTGGTGTCGCTGCTGCACGAATCCGGTCAGCTCGTGCTGATGGGCGGGCTCGCGACCGAGCGCGATGCGCTGATCGCACTGGAGTGCGATGTCGATTTCGTGCAGGGCCAATACTTCGCGGGGCCAAGCGTCGAACCGGTGCAGCCGCAGGCCGCCGCGGGCTGCATGGATACGCTGTCGGCCGCGCTGCGGCTGCGCGTCGCGAAACGCGAGCGCACGCAGGCGGAACGGCTCGCGCCATACGTCGCGGCGCTCGAGGAAGCGAGCCAGACGCTCGTCGCGGGGGAATCGCTGACCGACGCGGCCGCAGCCGTACTCGGGCTGCCGGAGACCGCACGCTGCTTCCTGCTCGACGCCTCGGGGCGCCAGATCGGCGACAACGTGCTCGCGCGCGGCAGCGTCTCGCAGCGCGCGAAGCGCTTCCGGCCGCTGTTGCATTCCGAAGGGGCAAGCTGGGAACGCCGCCCGTACTTCATCGACGCGATGCGCGCGCCGGGCCGTGTGCACCTGACGGCACCGTACCTGTCGATCAACGAGGCGCACCTGTGCGTGACCGCGTCGATCGCCGCGCCGGTCGCGACCGGCATGCAGGTGCTCTGCGTCGACATCAACTGGGAAGCGGCACTCAACCGCGAATGAGCGCGCCGCCGCGCCGCGCTCATTCGGCCGCGGCAGCCTTGCGTACGATCAGCCGGTGCACGCGCTTGCCGGACGAAGCGCTGACGACCTCGTGCTCGTCGATCACTTGCGTACCGGCGCCGAGCGCCGCCCGCATCCGCGCCGAATCGAGCGGCGTATAGAGGCGGCCGCGCTCGTCGCGCAACGCGCCGTTTCCGGCCACCCGCCAGCTCATGTACAACGTGCCGCCCGGCATCAGCAGCTCGGCCAGCCGCGCGGCGGCAGCGGCCGCCTCCGTCTGTTCGAGATGCATGACGACCGTTTCGCACAGCACGTTGCGAAACGCGCCGGACGGCACGCCGGCCAGCGCCGGCAGCGCGGCCAGCTCGAAGGTGAGATCCGGATGGCGGCGCCGCGCCTCGTCGAGCAGCGCGGCGCTCGCGTCGTAGCCGCGCACGTCGAAGCCGCGCGACGCAAGCCAGGCCGTATCGCGCCCGGCCCCGCAGCCGACGTCCGCGGTCGGCCCCGGCGAGAAATGCTGCTCCAGCAGTGCGTACATGTCGTCGGGCGCAGCCTGGTCGAGCCAGTCCTGCGCGTATTGCGCGGCATGAGCGTCGTAGGCATCGAGAGTCGGGCGATCCACCATGGTGACGGCTCCGCATAGGCGTCGTATAACGCACTCCGCATCTTAGCCGTTGCACACGCCGTGCGGCATCACGCACGCCCATGCGGCGAGTCGTGCAGCCCTACGCAGCCCTCACGTCGCCCGCGCGCGGCGCTTGCGCGCTCAGCTCGGCCCACAGCGCATCGCCGCGCCAGGCCGGGCGCGCCGCCGCACGTTCCGCGTCGTGCACGAGCGCGCGCAGTCGCGCATTGACGGGCGCCTGCCCGCCGAAGTGCGCGGCCAGCCGCACGACCTCGCCGTTGATCCACTCGACTTCCGTCGCCCGCCCCGCCGCGAGATCGTCGGACATCGACGAACGCGCGAGCGGGTCGATCGCGAGCATCCGGCCGCCCAGCACGCGAAACGCCGGATCGGGCAAGTCGAGCACGGCCGGGAGCCACCCGGCCGGCAACGGCGTCAGCCGCGCGGGCCGGATCGCGGCCCGCGACAGCCAGTGCAGCGCTTCGCGCTGCGCAAGCGCGACGCAGCGCCGGTACGCACGTTGCGCGAGTTCGTCGCGCAGCGGCAGGTTCGCGAGCGCGTTGACTGCGTTGTTCAGGTTGAGCAGCAGCTTCGCCCATTGCACGGCCGGCATGTCGCGATGCAGCGCGAGCGGCACCCCGGCACGCGCGAATGCGCCGGCGAACGGCGTCAGCGCGGGGGAGGTTTCGGCTGCCAGCGCGCCGGCCGAACCCTGGTGAAACGCACCGGGCGCGCGCTCGATCACGTTGAACGGCACCATGCCGGCCAGCACGGTCGCTTGCGGTAGCGCTTCGCGCAGCACGTCGGCGTTGTGCAGGCCGTTCTGGAAACTGATCACGACCGTGCCGGGCCGCAGCACGCCGGCAAGCTGCACCGCGGCCTCACGCGTCGCGGCCGACTTCACCGCCACGAGCACGAGCCGCGCGGCCGCTGCCGCCGCCGGATCGGTCTCGAACACGACATCGGCCGGCGCGAGCGTCGCGCGATAGCCGCGCTGGTCGGTCAGCGTCAGCCCGTGCCGATGAATCGCGTCGCCGATCCGCGCGCGGCCGACGAGCGTCACGTTCGCGCCTGCGGCCGCAAGCCGTCCGCCGAGATAGCAGCCGACCGCGCCCGCGCCGAAGACGCAAACGGGTGCGTCAGACATGCGAATGCGCGCCGCCGTGCACGGGCCCGGCCCGACGCTCGACTTCGCGGCGCACGTCGCTGCGCAGTCCCGCGAAGAACGCGACCTCGGCGACGACGAACAGCGGCCCGACCATCAGGCCGACCAGATCGTCGACGAACGCGGGCTTGCGGCCCTCGAACCAGTGCCCGACGAACTGCACGATCCAGCCGACGACGAACGCGCCGATGCCGATCGCGAGCCATTGCGCGGTCGGCAGCAATGCGAGCGCCTGTGCGGCCCACAGGCCGAGCGCGAACAGCGCGGTCATCACGATCCCGAACCGCAGGTCGAGACGCAGGTAGAACACCGCGAACGCGACGGCCAGCAGCAGCGCCGGCGACAGCGCGACGCCGGCCAGCATCCCGAGCGCCGGCCGCGACAGCAGCACCTCGACCGCGAACACGATCATCGGAATGCCGACCAGATGCGTCGCGATGTTGCGCGCGTCGCGGTGGTAGGCCGCATACTGGGCAAGATGGTCTTCGAGTGTCTTCATCGCGTCTCCTGGTCCATGGTTGAGCGCTATGATGCGCGTCACGCCCGAGAACCTCTGTCAGCTACCCGACATCGCGTGCCCATGCCCTCTTCGCTCGCCCCGTACCTGCTGCAGATCGAAGCGAACCCGTGGTTCGCCGCGCTGCCGCCCGCGTTGCGCGCCGACCTGCTCGCCCGCGCGGCGCTGCGCCGGCTGCCGGCCGGCCATGCGCTGTTCCGGCGCGGCGACCCGCCGTGCGGTCTGTACGCGGTACTGGCCGGTTCACTCACGATAGGTGCGGTCGACCCGCAGGGCAAGGAAGCGCTGCTGACGGTGGCCGAGCCCGTTACCTGGTTCGGCGAAATCGCGCTGTTCGACGGCCAGCCGCGCACGCACGACGCGATCGCGCTCGACGACGCGCTGCTGCTGCACGTCCCGCAGGCCGCGCTGCTCGCGATCCTCGATGCGACGCCGCAATACTGGCGGCAATTCGCGCTGCTGATGGCGCAGAAACTGCGTCTGAGTTTCCTGACCGTCGAATCGATGAGCGTGATGCCGGCCGCGCAGCGGCTCGCCGCCCGGCTGCTGATGATCGCCGACGGTTACGGCGGGATCAGCGCCGGCCGCACCCGCATCCGGCTGTCGCAGGAAAAGCTCGCGGCGATGCTGTCGCTGACGCGGCAGACCACCAACCAGTTGCTGAAGGCGCTGCAGGCCGACGGCGTCGTGCGGCTGCACGTCGGCGAGATCGAGCTCGTGGACGTCGATGCGCTGCGGCGCGCGAGCGGGTTGCCCGACGGCCTGCGCTGAGGTTCGGCACCACCGCCACGCGACCTCCCCGCTGTCACCGCGTTGCGCTATCGTGGCGGCTCGTCCGTTCATCCGCCCGCCTCGCCTTGAGCACATCGACCGCCTCCGCCCCCTCCCGCCATCCGTGGCCTGTGTTCATCGCGTTCCTGCGGCTCGGCCTCACGTCGTTCGGCGGCCCGGTCGCGCATCTCGGCTACTTCCGCACCGAATTCGTCACGCGGCGCGGCTGGCTCACCGAGCGCACGTATGCGGATCTCGTCGGGCTGTGCCAGTTCCTGCCAGGGCCCGCGAGCAGCCAGGTCGGGATGGCGATCGGCCTCGCGCGCGCCGGCTACGCGGGCATGTTCGCCGCGTGGCTCGGCTTCACGCTGCCGTCGGCGCTGCTGATGATGCTGTTCGCGCTCGGCGTGCACGCGACGGGCGCGCCGATCGAAGCCGGTGCGCTGCACGGGCTGCGCATCGTGTCGGTCGCCGTGATCGCGCAAGCCGTGTGGGGCATGGCGCGCACGCTGTGCCCGGATGCGCGCCGCGTCACGCTGATGGCCGTGGCCGCCTGCGTCGCGTTGCTCGCACCGGCCGCGTGGACCCAGGTTGCGGTGATCGTCGCGGCCGGGTTGGCCGGCCTCGTGCTGCTGCCGCAGCCGCCGCGTGGCGCGCATGATCCGCTGCCGCTGCACGTGTCGCCTCGCGCGGGCGTGCTGTGGCTCGCGCTGTTCGCCGCGCTTCTCGTCGTCCTGCCGTTCGCGGCCCGTACGCTGCGCGCCGATACGCTCGCCGTCGTCGATGCGTTTTTCCGCACGGGCGCGCTCGTGTTCGGCGGCGGTCACGTGGTGCTGCCGCTGCTGCAGGCGGCCGTGGTCGCGCCCGGCTGGGTCGGCGATGCGGCGTTCCTGGCCGGATATGGCGTCGCGCAGGCCGTGCCGGGGCCGCTGTTCACGTTCTCGGCGTTCCTCGGCGCGTCGCTGCGCATGGCGCCGAACGGCTGGCTCGGCGGCACGATCGCGCTGGTGTCGATCTTCGCGCCGTCGTTCCTGCTGGTGGCCGGCACCGCGCCGTTCTGGGAACGCCTGCGCCGCAGCACGCGCATGCAGGCCGCGCTCGCAGGCGTGAACGCGGCCGTCGTCGGGCTGCTGGTCGCCGCGCTCTATCACCCGGTCTGGACCGACACGATCGTGGCGCCGCGCGATCTGGCCGCCGCGCTCGTCGCATTCGTCGCGCTGGTGTTCTGGCGCGTGCCGCCGTGGGCCGTCGTGATCGCAAGCGCGACGCTCGGCTGGGGGCTCGGCCTCCTGGCCTGACCCGGTACGCGCGGCACGTTCCACCGCGTCAAAAACAAAAAAGCCCTCGTTTCGAGGGCTTTTCTTGCTGGGTGCCGTGCGCCGTAGCGGCGCGCAGGCGCCGGACCTTACGCGAAGTTCTTCGCTGCGAAGTCCCAGTTCACGATGTTCCAGAACGCTTCGACGAACTTCGGACGTGCGTTGCGGTAGTCGATGTAGTACGCGTGTTCCCACACGTCGATCGTCAGCAGTGCCTTGTCGGCGGTCGTCAGCGGCGTTGCTGCGTTGCTCGTCGACACGATGTCGAGCGAACCGTCAGCCTTCTTCACGAGCCATGCCCAGCCCGAGCCGAACGTGCCGACCGCGGCCTTCGTGAACGCTTCCTTGAATGCGTCGTACGAACCCCACTTCGCGTTGATCGCGTCGCCCAGCGCGCCCGTCGGTGCGCCGCCGCCGTTCGGCGACAGGCTGTTCCAGAAGAACGTGTGGTTCCAGATTTGCGCGGCGTTGTTGAAGATGCCGCCCGACGACTTCTTCACGATCTCTTCCAGCGACAGGTTTTCGAATTCCGTGCCCGGGATCAGATTGTTCAGGTTCGTCACATAAGCCTGATGGTGCTTGCCGTAGTGGTACTGGATCGTCTCGAGCGAGATGGTCGGCGCGAGTGCGTCTTCAGCGTACGGGAGCGGCGGGAGCGTATGAGCCATGGCGATTCCTTCGTTGAGTATGTAGGGAGGCTGTGTTGGATGCTGCCGAGCGTCCGATTGTAGGCGAGGACGAATAACCCCGCAAACTCACGGGCCATTTATCCGCGGTATGCGGAAAAGCGATGTTTGCGCAACGTCCGGCAGGACGAATCCGTCGAGGAGCAGCATCCGTTCCCGTGCACGATGCGTCCGTTGCGACAACCTTCGCGCCGCTTGCCCCCGTTACGTCAGATCGTATCGGTCAGCCGCGGCTGCACGTCGGCGATCGACACGTCGGCCGAGCCTTCCGCGAGATGCACGGTCAGGCGGCGCTGCGGCTTCAGCGCGTTCGGCGTGCGCACCGCCCGGCCCGTCTGCGCATCGATCAGCGCCGCATAGCCGCGCTCGAGCGTGCGCTGCGGGCTCAGCACCTCGAGCCGTGCCGCACAGGCTGACACGCGGGCCGTGTCGCGTTCGTGACGGCGCCGCAGGGCCAGCGCAAGACGCTGCGACAGCCCCGCAAGCGCCTGGCGCGCCTGCGAAGGATCAGGCCGTGCGCGCTGCCAGCGCAGCTGCGCGAGCGCGAACCGCGCGCGCGCGTCGCGTACCGGCCGCGACGCCGCCGACGCCAGCCGCACCGCGAGCTGCTCGACGTGCGTGCGCTGCCGCTGCAGCCGCTCCGCCGGGCTCACCAGCCGGCGCGCGAGCCAGTCGAGCTGCTGCGCGCGCTGTTCGAGCCGGCGTTCCATGCCGCGCGCGAGCGCCCGCTGGCCCTCGCCGACCTCGCGCAGCAGCAGCGCGCGCTGCGGGCTCGCGAGTTCGGCCGCGCCGGTCGGCGTCGGCGCACGCACGTCGGCCGCGAAGTCCGCGATCGTGAAATCGGTTTCGTGCCCGACGCCGCTGACGACCGGCAGTTCGCTCGCCGCGATCGCGCGTGCCAGCGCCTCGTCGTTGAACGACCACAGATCCTCGATCGAGCCGCCGCCGCGACAGACCAGCAGCACGTCGACCTCGCGGCGCGCATTCGCGGTCTCGACGGCCGCGACGAGCTTTTCGGCGGAACCCGCGCCCTGCACGGGCGCCGGATAGACGATCACCGGAATGTGCGGCGCGCGGCGCGCGAGGGTGGTCAGCACGTCGCGCAGCGCCGCCGCCTGCAGCGACGTGACGATACCGATCGCGCGCGGATGGGCCGGCAGCGGCCGCTTGCGCTCGGGCGCGAACAGCCCCTCGCTCTCGAGCTGCGCCTTCAGCCGCAGGAACGCCTCGTACAGGCGCCCCTGCCCGGTGCGCCGCACCGCCTCGACGTTGAGCTGCACTTCGCCGCGCGGCTCGTACATCGTGACGACCGCGCGCACCTCGATCCGGTCACCTTCGCGCGGCGTGAACTCCGCGTACTGCGCCCGGCCGCGGAACATCACGCAGCGCATCTGCGCCTGCTGGTCCTTGATCGAGAAATACCAGTGGCCGCTCGCGGCGCGCGTGAAATTCGACACTTCGCCCGAAATCCACAGCAGCGGAAACGAGCGCTCGAGCATCGTCGAAATCGCGCGATTGAGCGCCGAAACGGGAATCACTTCGTCGCCGCCGCGGGTCGCGCCCGGTGCGGCAAATGGGGAGTCGGAAGGCATGGACGGTCGAATGAATGCTGGCGGCGACACGATAGTCCGACACGCACGCGACGTCCAGCGCCGGGCGCATGCACCGTGACGTTCGGAAGGTGTCCACACTTTGGCAATCATCGGCCTAAAACGCGTGAAAACCGCTGAAAAATCCAGACAATTCTCTCTAACACATTGATTTTTATATATTTTTAAATCTTTCTGAATGATTCTCATCCGATTCGAAGCCCACCCGGCGGGCGTTTGACGCCATCGAGCAGGGAGTTCTTCACAGAGTTATCCACAAGCCGCCGCGATCCGGCCCCGCGAGCTGCGGCCGCCGGTCGCGCTTGCCGCGCCCGCCCGCGGCGCGCTAGAGTGCCGCCTTCCGCAGACCCCGCGGCATGCGCCGCCCAACGGAGAATCCGCCTTGACGAATCCGTCCCACGCCGCGGCGCACCCGATGCCGCGCCCGGCCCGATGA